>DAIQOB010000333.1:0-3973 GCA_036788075.1 Syntrophobacteraceae bacterium | reverse complement strand
GTCGGGATAGTGCTGACTGACCCCGCCCACTATGGCGTCGGCGTCTCCCATCTTCACCATCATGGCCCCAAAGTAATTGGGGTTGTAGAGCATGAACTGCCGGGCTTCATGGCGGGTGACGCCCTTGCGCGACCGAAACCGGTGAAATTCGGTAATATAGTCCTCAGTACGTTCGAAGGTCTGGGGATCGACGATCTCCGCACCCTTCAACTCCAAACTGAGCTCAGTAATTTTGGCCAGAATTTTTTCGCGATTCCCGATGAGGATGGGCCGTGCAATCCCTTCATCGATGATCGTCTGGCACGCCCGCAGGATTTTGGGCTCGGTCCCTTCCTGGAAGACGATGCGCTTGGGATTGCGCTTGGCCTTGTGAATGATGCCCCTCATGACTTCCTGAGAGCGGCCAAGGCGGCGTTCCAGGCAGTCGCGGTACGCATTCCAGTCCGTAATGGGCAGACGGGCGACTCCCGTTTCCACGGCTGCCCTGGCGACGGCCGAGGCTTCCCAGATGAGAGTCCGAGGGTCGAAGGGCTTGGGGATGATGTATTCCGGGCCGAACTTTATGGTTTGTCCCGCATAGGCTTTGATGACCGAATCGGGCACATCTTCCCTGGCCAGTTTTGCCAAGGCATGGACCGCAGCGATTTTCATTTCATCGTTGATGGCACGCGCCCTCACATCCAGGGCGCCACGGAAGATAAAGGGGAACCCCAGGACATTGTTCACCTGGTTGGGATAATCGGAACGCCCCGTGGCCATGATCAGGTCATCGCGTACACTGACGGCGTCGTGATAGCTGATTTCGGGATCCGGATTGGCCATGGCAAAGAGGATGGGCTTATCCGCCATACTTCGGACCATGTCTTTGGACACCAGACCCGCAACGGAAACTCCTGCGAACACATCCGCACCCTTCATGGCTTCAGCCAGATCCATGGGACCGCTGCCGTTGGCCAGCCGCTCCTTGTAGGGGTTCATTCCCTCCTTGCGGCCTTTGTAGACGAGTCCCTTGGAATCCACGAGGTAGAGGTTCTCGCGTTTCACTCCCAGTTTGATGTAGAGCTCCGCGCTGGCGATCCCCGCTGCCCCCGCCCCGGAAAACACGACCTTTACCTGGTCGATTTTTTTGCCCTGCAATTCGAGAGCATTCAACAATGCAGCACCGGAGATGATGGCCGTGCCGTGCTGATCGTCATGGAAGACCGGGATGTTCATGATCTCTTTCAGCCGCTCTTCGATGTAGAAGCATTCCGGCGCCTTGATGTCTTCCAGGTTGATGCCGCCAAAGGTGGGCTCCAACAGTTTTACCGCCTGGATGATGGCATCGGGGTCATGGGTGTCGAGCTCCAGGTCGAAAACGTCAATGTCTGCAAACCGTTTGAAGAGGACGCCCTTGCCTTCCATGACAGGCTTCCCGGCGAGGGGGCCGATGTCCCCCAACCCCAGCACTGCGGTGCCGTTGGTGATCACTGCCACCAGATTCCCTCGAACGGTGTAATCGTACGCTTTGTCGGGGTCTTGCTCGATCTCTCTGCACGGGTCGGCAACGCCCGGCGTATACGCCATGGCGAGATCTCTCTGGGTGATGCACGGCTTTGACGACTTGACCTCGATCTTTCCAGGACGGTCCTGGCTGTGGTACAGAAGAGAGTCTTCCTTGCGGATCATGATCATGATCGATACTCCTGCGGTTAAAAAAGTAAAGAACAGCGACGTAGATATTTCTTCACGGCTTTTTCTCCTTCTGCAATGCTCCATGCATTACGGGCTTATGGAATTTCAGTGGTCTACAGAGCAAGAGGGCATTGGACTGCGGCAACTGTACTCCTGGATTTAAGCCTGCCATAAGAAGCAAAAAACCCGAATGCAGCATAATGCATTCGGGTTTTATTGTATAGGGGATGATGAGGGGAATACTGCAGCAACCCCATGGGCGGGGATCATGCATGCCCCAGAAAGACCATGCGCTCCGTGGCGGCATCCAGGCGCTCTTTTTCAAGCTCCCTGCGGAGCTGCCTGAGCTCTTCGAGTTGAGTGACGGCCTTCTCTCTAGCGTCCAGAGGGGGGGAGCCTGCTGCATTGAACAGACTGATTCTCTTCTTGAGAGCCTCGGCATCCCGGCGCGCTTCTCGAATGCGTCTCAAAACCTGCTCTTCCCTGCGTGTGAAAATCGTTTCTCTCTCGGAGCATCCGAAAGACTGTCCGCTACCGTCCACCATGGTCGCATCCAGCTGGCAGCATGCACACCCGGCATCGGGAGCCATATTGATGAAGGACGTTCTCTGTTCCATGGTAACCTCCTTTAAATATCTGACAGAAATATCGAGAAAGCCCTTTGGACTTTTCTCGAGAGAACAATAAGGTCATTTGTCTTATGATTTATAGATTCAAATTAAGTCTTGTCGGAGGACTCCGGAAGGATTCCGAAGAAAAAAACTCTCACAAGTAGATCAAGGCGGCGCAGCGGGGCAGGGGCATGGGCGTCGAAATCCCCGTCCTCGGAAGGGACGTCTTGCCTTTCCGCCCCTCCGGGATGGGTGGGATGCACTCTTCTGTGTGTGGAACTTACCGGATTATGCCACTATCAGGCAAAGCTCACGGTACTTGCAGGCGTCTTGATCGCAATAGCCACAGGATCTTGCGAAACAGTCGAAGTTCCCTTCGCTCACCTGCCTATTGCGGTAAAGGGGTGTCAGAGCTTCCCTCAGGCAGAGGCGACACAGTCCGTGTGAATATCCTTCTACTTCCGGCATGCCCTCTCCCCAAGTCAACTGGCATCGAATGCATTGAAATTTCATAGGTTTCCTCAACTGAGCACGATGGAAAGGGACCACTACAACCCATGCTGACGGGCCTTTGGAGCGAGCTGTATCGCTCCTGCGAACTGCTCATTTATCCTAAAAATCTTATCCGATTATTCGTAGTCGGCCAAAGCAGCAATTGACATGCCAAGACACTTTTTTCACCCATCGTGCCGGGCCATCCCCCGGAATCCTCCGCCCCGGTCCTTCATGACGGATCGGTTACAATTTTTTCCCATCATGTTACGATTTTTTCCCATTTGACCCTGGAGCATCGCCTGATGCCACTCCGCGTGGGTCTGGATTTTCAGTTGACTTTGAATGAAAAGCCAATTATCAGTGAGGAAACTCAGTGAAGGGCAGACCAGGATGCGTCATTCATTCCTCAAAATTTCCATTTCCAACAACGGTGGGTTCTTTTCCAACGGTTCCGGCTTCGGGTGCTTTTTTAGCTTTTTTTTCTTTTTTCCCAGCTCATCCACCTGGTTTGGTAGCTAAACAGTCAGTTTTTTCCCCGGGTGGTGAAAAGAGCCGCCCGGGGTGGAAATCCATACCAAAGCCTCGAGGAAATCTTCCTCGGGGCTTTTTTTTTCGAAACGAAATGACAGAGGCAGACGAAAACAAGGGAGGCGTACCGTGATTCTCATTTTGTCCAAAGGCATAACCAGGGAAGACAAAGAGCAGTTGATGCAGACTCTTCGTGCGGAAGATTACCTGATCAAGGAAATCGAAGGGGTCGAAGAAACCATCCTCGGCGTGGTGGGAAAAATTCAACGCGATGCAGCCTACTTTGAGATGCTGCCGGGTGTGGCCAAGGCCATTCCCATTTCCAAGCCCTACAAGCTGGTGAGCCGTGAGCTGCATCCAAAGCCCTCCATTATCCGGGTGGGGGATGTGACCATCGGTGGGGATCGGATTGTCGTCATCGCCGGTCCGTGCGGGGTGGAGGATCGGAAGCGCACCCTGGACATCGCCCGAGCCGTTCGCAAATGTGGAGCGGTGCTTTTCCGCGGGGGGGCTTTCAAGCCCCGCACTTCGCCTTACTCGTTCCAGGGATTGGGGGAGGAAGGCCTCAAGATCTTGAGCGAGGTGCGGGATGAAACGGGCATGGGGGTCGTTACGGAAATGACGTCCATCAGCCAGGCCGATCTCATGATGAAATACGTAGATAT
>DAIQOB010000332.1:0-3977 GCA_036788075.1 Syntrophobacteraceae bacterium | reverse complement strand
ATGTCAGGGCACAACACGATTATCCCGTGCTGGGGATCACCGGCAGCAACGGGAGTCGGTTCCAGAGATGGGGCCGGGGTCTGTGCCGGCCGTTCTGCTTTTTGAGTCAACTCCGCAGAAGGTGCCGCGGGCACGGCATGGAACCCCTTATCCGACTGCCAGGGGCGCAGCCACCACAGCACGAAGCCAGCATTGAGCAAAAGAACGGTCATCAGCACATAAGGCCAGTAACTTCTCCGGTGCGGCTTCGACACCGGATTGGTCTGAACGGTCTGTAGACCGGGAATCTCCCCGCGCTGCCGCTCTTCCTCAGACTTCTTGAGTGCATCAAGAATATAGGACATTATTGTGCATCCTTGTTCTTGTGTGTCAGCGAAGGAATTCCCTCCTCCGTCTCAGCATGAAGCCGCATGAGAGTCTGAGGCCCCACAAACCCGTCGGGAGTCAATCCCTGCGAAATCTGAAATATTTTCACCTGCTCTGCCAACGACCTGTCGAACAGGTTGTTTCCAGGCTCGGGCAGCACCGGCCCCTCACGACCCGCCAGTCGGGATCTCAACCACTCTACGGTGATGCTGCGGTCCCCCACCTGCAAGGGACGCCGGTAACCGGGGGGCGGCTTCCACAGCAACGTATAATCCCCCCGCCACCAGTGAGCGATTTCACCCGTGCTGACTGTCACCGTGTCGGTGCCTGATACAAACGTCGTCTTACCCTCGTTCAGAGCAATCAAGACCGCATAAAACGGCTGATTTCGGGCACTGAAAAGCTTCAGGACCGCAGGGCAGTTGAACGCGGACAGATCTCCCAGCCCCCCTACGGCCGAGTAGCACTGGAGTTGCTGACTCTCCGCCTGGCTGCAGGCATCCGCCGATCTATCCGTCTCATACGCAGCACCCCAGAGCCTGAAAAGCGCTTCATTGGCCCTTTTCAAGTCATATCGGTCGGGGCTCTCCGCCCAGGGGCCGAGGCTTCCGTCCGACTTCTGTTCCTGATCTGCAGTCGTCGCAGCGGCCGGAGCGGCATTTTCCTGATTCTCACCGGGGGTCTCTCCTTCCTGGAGAGGTGGGATGGGCTTCTTGTACAAGGATTTGGAACCGTTGGCCTTATCCTCCGACACGGCTGGATCGGTGGCAGGGTTGTTCATCTGAGCGGGTATGTTCATCTCGGCGGATTTTCCCAATTCGCCGGCCGGCTCCTTTGCAACCACAACGGTCTCAACCGATGCTTCGGGAATTGCTGCATCGGTATTGCGAGACTGGTGGAAATAATAAGAAGAAGTCAGGATCAGTGCGGCCGCGAGACTCCCCAGCCCCAGAGAGATTGCCAGCTTTTTGCCCGGGGGGGATTTCCGCTCCGAATCCAGTTCCCCGAGCACTTCACGGGCCGCCTGCTTCAGAATCTTCTTGCTCACGACCGATTTGTTCTGGGCATATGCACCCAGCAACGACCGATCGCACAACAGGTTGATGAGGCGGGGAATTCCCCCGCTGAGAGCGAAAAGCCTGTCCAGGACGGCAGGGGGGAAGAGCTCCCTGCGCGTTCCCGCCACAGCCAGGCGGTGATTCACATAGGCCGACATGTCCCTCTTGGTGAGTGGATTCAGATGATACCGGGCAATGATTCGCTGAGCCAACTGGCGCAGCTCTGGGCGGGCGAGTACGGATCGGAGCTCGGGCTGTCCGATCAAAATGATCTGAAGCAGTTTCCGTTGATCCGTCTCCAGGTTCGTGAGCAGCCGCATCTGCTCCAGGACCTCGGTGCTGAGATTCTGACCTTCGTCGATGAGGAGAACCGCCTTCAGCCCGCGCGCATTGGCATCGATCAGATACGCGTTGATACGGTCCACAAAGAATTTTACGCTAGTGGTGCCTTCAGGATAGGGTATTCGAAATTCGTCACAAATGGTGGAAAGAAGCTCCAGAACGGTCAATTTCGGGTTCAAGATGAAAGCCACCACGCACTTGTCAGGGAGCTGTCCCAGGAGACAACGGCAGATCGTCGTCTTGCCCGTGCCCACTTCACCCGTGAGCAACACGAATCCCCCGTCACTGTGAATGCCGAAAACCAGGTGCGCCAAGGCTTCCCGGTGCTGTTCGCTCATGAACAAATAGCGGGGATCGGGGGCAATGGAGAAGGGTGTTTCTTTAAAACCAAAATATTCTTTATACATATATTTCCAAACTCAAACCTTCGAGCGAACTCATGACGAAAAATCGTCATACCCGTGAAATCATCCTTCCAACGGTTGCGTGCTATTCCCGGAATTTTTGCTCCACGAAGCCGACAAATGAGAAAGTACCCGAATGGCTCGCTCAACCCACATTCAAAACAATGCTTCAATATTTTCAAATTATATGGAAGACTTTTTCTCTCTACAAGCACAAATCGGCCCAGATGAGGTTCACATTCCTGCCCGGGCGACCTGCACCTGCAAATCATTTTGCATCCCGCCATGGAACTGCGTAAAATATCATCCGCTGTTTTGCCGCAAAGGACCCGGTATCCCAATTTTCCACAACTGTCGGCGCATGCCGTCACCCGCGAGCGAGGAGAACACATTCAGGTTCGATGGGTGAGAGAGAGTCTCAGGTTCTTTTGTAATTCGACACCGGCCTTTTAATTCTGAAAGAGAAGGCAGTATGAGTGAGCTCGGCACGGGGGGTTTTATTTTTCAGGATGCTCGTGGGAAACGCTGGCCGCGACTGCGTCGATGGTTCTTCTTTCTATCCCTGGTTTTGTCCGCCGGAATCATCCTTTTTATCCAGTCGCTTTTCGTCACTTCCCAGCTTCAAATGCCCGCATCCATAAGACAGCTGCAGGCTCGCCTGAAGGCATTGGAAAAGCAGGAATCCTCAAGCAGTCCCAGAGCTTCCAACCCCCTTTGGCTCAAGTATTCCAAGGGTGGAACTGGAGCTCACAAGGCGACCGCCTCCGCGGAGGAGACTGCAGCAGGAGGTACCGCAAAAAAAGACGGCAGGGAAATCGTTCTGGGATTTTATCAGGCATGGAACCCGAAAAGTTTCGATTCCTTGAGACTCCATGCCGACCAGATCACGCATGTCTGCCCGGAATGGCTGACGATTGCAGATGGAACCGGCCGGTTGATCATGAAGCCCGACCCGGAGCTTCAGGCCTTTTGCCGGAGCAAGGGAATCATTCTCATGCCCCTTCTGGACAATCTCGTTGAGGACAGCTGGCAGGCGGAAGCTGTGGAAGGCCTCGCCAATGGTCCCCTGGCAAGGCAGGATCGGTTCATTGCACATCTCATTCAGCAACTGGTCGAAGTCAACGCCGGGGGAATAACGATTGACTGGGAGCAGGTGGACCCAGCCTACCAGGAATCCGTCACTGCGTTTCTTCAGAGGATTGCAGGTGCGCTGCACAAACAGAAACTGGAGCTTTGGATCAGCGTGCCCATGGGTACGGATCTCAAAGTCTACGATCTGGAAAAACTCGCCGAAACCACAGACCAGTTCATTGCTACGCTGAACGACGAAAACTCCGAAAACGACTCCCCTGGACCCCTTGCCTCCCAGGAATGGTTCGAAGGCTGGGTGGATGCCATGAGCGATTATGGAACATCCTCTCAATGGATCCTTGGTGTCGGCAATTACGGCTATGACTGGACCATTGGAGAAAAGAAGGCCGAGGCGATCAGCTTCCCGGATGTCATGACCCGCGCGGGGCGGGCGGGGCTTGAGAATCTTCAGCTGGATCCCGCCGTTGGGAATCCCCACTTTTCCTATCAGGACGAGGGCACCGAGCATACCGTGTGGTTCCTTGATGCGGCAACGTTCATCAACCAGGTGAAGGTGGGTCGAGAGAATATGAGCGGAGGCATCGCCATTTCCTATTTGGGCACCGAAGACCCCGCCATCTGGCAGGCCCTCCGCTTGATGAACAACCCTACCCTTGATGGAAATCGGCTCCAGGATCTCCAGGTCTTGAAATCGGATGATGTCATTGCGCATGTC
>DAIQOB010000331.1:0-3988 GCA_036788075.1 Syntrophobacteraceae bacterium | reverse complement strand
TCCCTAGCAAAGACCCCGACGCCGCCGCAAGCAGCAGCGCCAGCAGATAATACTTGATGGATTGCCCGGAGTGATAACCATCCTGCTCCACGACCCGGGCAAACGGCTTACCGCGCCGGGCCAGGTAGCCCACCAGGTGGTGCAGGGATCCGAAGGGACAGACCCAGCCACAGAAGAAACGCCCCAGCAGGACCGTCAGGACCACAGTGACGAGAGCCCAGGCGAGACCGGCATACAGGGTGCCCGTCGTCAGCAGGGTGCCGAGTGCCACCAGGGGATCCAGCTGCAGAAACCAGTTCACGGGCCAGCCGCGCAGCTGCCACCATTCCTGCCCCACGGCAGTGACCACGCAGAACCAGAGGAAGAGCATCAAAAAGAAGGCCTGGCTGATTCTTCTGACAACAACGATTCTCATGCATTCCTCACCGAGCAGGGCTTTGGACGGCGCTCACCCCAGTTGCGACCGCACCGGGTGGAGCGACTCGAAATCCGCCGTACCGACTCCCGCACCCGCGGCCTTGCCGATAAAGGGAAGGTCTTCGACTCTTCTCCCCAGGAGGTGGGCGCCGAAGGCATCCACCGCCACCTGGTCGGTTCCCGCAACCACCGTGTTCATGGTCTGAAGATCCGATAGGGAGCCACCCGTCGGCCCATTGCTCATCATGACCGTCGTTCCATCCAGGATGACAAGCGTCGGCCGGACCATCATGGCCAGTTCTTTGATGATATTGTGGATATCCTGGTGAAAAATATTCCTCCGCCCTCCCAGCAGGCCATACCAGTTTTTCATCACCATGGAAGCGCCGCTCCTGTGATGATCTTTCAGGGGGGCCATCCCGATGAGCTTGTTGATACCGTCGAAGGGAGAAAGGAGCACAGGCCAGTTCCGGATCAAACGCCCTCCGGGCAGAGTCAGGGGCCGAAAGTAATGCTCCCGCGGCAACACGACCCTCGCTCCGGCCGACTCGGCTGCCTGGCCGATACCGCTCCATGTGAAGCAGCTCCTGGGATCGTTGATGGGGTTGTCCGTCACTGTCACTTCGGCCGCCCCCACCTCGAGGCACATGCGGATGACTTCCCCCAGGAGCTCGGGATGGGTCGTGGCCGACAGCATGGGCGGGCTGGCAAAGGCGGCGTTGACCTTGATGAGGACCCGGTCTCCCTTCTGGATGAACTTTTCCATGCCACCCAGGGACTTCAGCGCCAGGCGCACGGTTTCAGTCCTGTTGGAACCCTGTGCGACGGCCATCGCAGGAGAGCCTCCCGGGATAGAGAAATCGGGCAATACCCATGAATCCCCGGAAGAGCCACTGGGATCCGGTCCGAGGGGATCGTGGAGAATTCCCCCCAGGGAAACGGCAGAAGCAAGGACGGCTCCCGCTTTGGCGGCGCGAAGGAGAAAATCCCGCCGACTCAAGGGAAGAGCGTTCCACGATGACTTCATGGGGCCACCTCCATCAATCTTCTGTAAAGGCGTTGAGCCATTTCGATCCCCAAAGCCGTATCTTCCGCCTCGTGCACCCCCGCCAGGAAACTGCCGTGGCTGAAAAAAGCCTCCACCGTGTCGAAAACCTGCACCACACGGCAGTCGGGAACCTCGCATGGAAATGCGGCATCACTCCCTCCACTGTGCAGCAGGAAATCATGGTAGTCGACAGCAAGCCGCCGGGCCTCTTCCGGTGTCTTCCGCAGGGAGAGAAATGCGCTCAGCGACCTTCCCTCTACGGAATACTGGGCGAGAAAGACATTGTTCAGCCCGTCGAATCCAAACACATCGCTGCTGAGAAGCGTGAGGCTCCCTGCCTGGAGGTTTTCGGGCGGGAAGGCCTTTTCCTCTGTCAGGCCACCGGAATCACCGGTGCTTTTCCGAAGCAGATCTCTCCCCCAGGCCTCCATGGCACGAGCCAGCGCCTCCCGGGGTGCCGAGGCCACCATTTCCACGTAGAACCGGTCTTGAACCAGGAACAATGCGTTCGGAGTCGCATAGGCAAGATTCACCCCCTCCAGGTCGCTGCCGTCGGCACGCCTCTGAGTGCTGAAAACGGCAAAGGCATTGCGCGGGCTGCCCATGTCATAAATAAAAACCTCGAACCATGCCTCGGGAGCCCCCTCCAGGGCAAAACGCCGGCTCTGCAGATTGCGAAACCCTGCGGAAAGGTAGAGCTCCGCCTTCCCGTTGATCTTGTCCGAGAGGGCCCCGGGGCCAAAGGTTTCCACGGGTGTCAGAGGGGTCACGCCCTCCGGGATCGAAAAGGGGAGCTCCACAGGGTTCCCCCCGGAATGACCGGAGGAAGCCACCGCCCCAGGGTTCCCCTCCCCGGCGGGAGCGGTATAAAGTGAACCATCGTAATGAAACTGCTTCAGGAAAATCCCCACCGCAATGCCGGACAGGAGCAGCAGCACGACAAAACCCGTCAGGGATTCACTCCTCGATGGCGTTCTTATCACGGGTGCTCCTCACTCAGAACGGGATGAAGGAACGGATGACAAATTCAGTTGAAAGGATGCTACATTTTACCATAATGCAAAAACAATTTTCGCACAGTGGAATGATGTGAGCCACAAACCCAAACATCGAAAAGAGCAAAGTGATCTCCAGGAATTTTCCCCAAAGCCGCTCCAGACAGCCTGGAAGCTCCACCATCCTGCGTGGACGTCTCAGGACCCAGAAAGCCCTCACCGCCTTCGGCGTATGGAGCATCCTCCTTCTCTTTTCCAGCTGTGCCGGCTTCCACGGGAAGCCCCCCGTCCCCTCGAAGCGCTCCGAGCAGACGGCACTCCACGCGATCGAACCCGCAGACCTGGCCATTGTTCCGCAAAATGCCGACGCATGCCTTCATCCCGAGACGGCCGACAGGCCATTGATCTCCCCCGCCGCCGCCATGAGATGGCACGCGGCCTTCAGAGAAAAGCATTTTGCGCCCTGGCACAGGGAAGAGCCCGCCACCAGCGCGGAAATGGCCTTCAGGGGGATCGAGCGATTCCGTTCCGAGCTCATTTTCGGCGAAAACAAACTGCGGCGAAGCGAAGAGTGGGTCGAGGCGTTCCGACGGTCCACCGCCATGGAAAGCTACCCCAACACGAAGCGGAAGGCGATTGCCGTCACCAATTCCAGCCTCCGGCTCCTGCCCACATTCGAGCCCGTATTTTACGACTTCAATCTGCCCGGAGAGGGGTACCCCTTCGACCATCTGCAGGTGTCCGCCGTCTGGGGAGGCACTCCGCTTTTCCTGGCTCATACTTCGGCCGACGGCTCCTGGGTCCTGGCGGAAACGCCCTTTGCAGCAGGCTGGATGCCCATAGAGGACATTGCTTTTGTGGACGAGGCATTCATGAGAGCCTATGAAACCGAGCGCCTGGCGGCATTGATCCAGGATCAGGTTCCCCTCTCCGGTACCGATTCCGGGTTTCGCTTCATGGGTAGATTGGGGACGGTCCTTCCCCTCGAGGCAGAGGATGAGGACACGCTGCACGTCCGGCTCCCCGCCTCCGACCCAGAGCGGCGGGCCGTGCTGATCCGCGCTGGGGTTTCTCGGGAAAATGCCGGAATCATGCCCGTTCCCGCCACCCCGCGGAACATCGCTACCCTCGTCAATCAATTGATGGGCCGGCCATACGGCTGGGGGGGCTTATACGGAAATCGAGACTGCTCCGCCACCTTGAAGGATCTTTTCACTCCCTTTTCCATCTGGCTGCCTCGGAATTCTCCCCGGCAGGCAGCGGCAGGGCTTATCATTCCTCTCCATAACCTGGACCTTCCAGACAAGGAAAGGCTCATTCGCGAAAAAGGCATCCCCTTCCTCTCACTTCTCTGGATGCCGGGGCACATCATGCTCTACCTGGGTGAGAGCAACGGCAGTCCTCTCGTTTTTCACAACACCTGGGGGATCAAAACGAAAAGTCCTCAGGGAAAGGAGGGAAGGCATATCATCGGTCGCGCCGCTATCACGACGCTCCAGCCGGGCATCGAACTCCCCGACATCCTCCT
>DAIQOB010000330.1:0-3990 GCA_036788075.1 Syntrophobacteraceae bacterium | reverse complement strand
GTTCCGAAATGGGGAAAGCGCTCCAGCAGGGCTTCGCTCAGCTCTCCGGCGTTTTCATACCGGGAGGTCCAATCTCTCTCCAGGCATTTGAGAATGATCTCTTCCAGGCCCTCAGGGAGATCGGGCTCAAGGTTTCGCGGAGGCTCCGGCGCCTGTTCGAGGATGCTGTCCATGAGCTCCTTTTCATTGTCGGAATAGAAGGGGAGCAGCCCTGTCGCCAGGGCGTAGAGGAGGACACCGAGAGCCCACACATCGCTGGCCAGGCGGCTTTCCCCCATGATCTGCTCCGGGGCCATGTAGGGACGGGAGCCGATCACCGTCCGGCTGATGCTCTGGCGCGACAAATCCTTGGCGGCTCCGAAGTCCAGGAGCTTCAGCGTGCCGGATCCGGTGAGGATGATGTTTTCGGGCTTGATGTCACGGTGCATGATGCTGTGCCCGTGAGCGTGGGAAACGACATTCAGGAGCTGCAGAAAAGCCTTTTCTTTCCGGGCGGCGCTCAACCCCTCTTCCAGGAGCTCCTGGAGCGTCCGCCCCTCGACGTACTCCTGAATGAGGACTGCCTTCCCTTCGGCCTGAATCACATCCAGTAACCGGATGACATTGGGATGCCCCAGAAAGTGCCGCAGGATAGCGGCCTCCCGCATGAATTTTAAATTGAGCTTGGGCGTGTGCGGGATCTTGGCGACCGCCGGCTTCTCCGTTCCCTTCTGTTTGACAAGCCATACGTCCCCAAAGCTCCCTCCGCCCAGCCGCCGGACTTCCGTCCATTTACCCCCCAGGGGCCCCGTGGATTCCATGGGGACTTCATCGCTGCAGGCGTGAAAAATCCGGGAGACCAAAAGCTTCCCCACTTCTCCGATTTTCCGGCGCAGGCTGTGGAGCCCCCACTTTTCAGCCCGCTCCGTCCAGGATTTTCCTGCCTTCTCCTCCCGCGCCGATTGCGCCCACTGCAGCAGCACATAAAACCGGGCCGGAAAAGCCGTGGAATCCAGCGGCAGGATCCAGAATTCATCGCCTCCCGCCCGGAGATACTGTTTCACTTTGGAGGCCAGTCCGGGAGGAATCAAAAGGAGGAGGGGAATCGAACGCGGGAGTGAGCGCTTCAAAAGTCGCACATCGTGGTCGGGCCGCTTCCGCTGTCCATCCACGCGAAAAACGGTGAGAAGAACCTCTCCCATCTGAGCCACCCTGCCCAACTCTTCGATCCCGCTCAAGATGACGGACTCCATGGGCACATCCAGGTGAGAGAGCAGTTCGTCGATGCGTTCGATCTCAGGTGGCTCCAGATGCACGAGCAGCACCTTTTCGTGATGTACCGGCGGACTGTCCTTGGCGCCTTCGTCTTGGGAAAGCATAGTGACTGCGCTCATGCGAGAGGATGGGATGGGAAAGAGGGAAAGCCCTCCAGGGAAGAAGGGGCGGCAGGAGAATTTTCGTCAGAGGGCTCTGACATCACCCCTTCGTCCCCCTTCCCTGGCAAGGAGAATAAGAAAAGTCCAAAAGGCTGAACGCGCTCACACCGGGAGGCACAATCGCAGCATCCCGGTCGTGAGCAACAGGCTACCTGGCCGTCTGCAGCGCAGCCGTTTTTTCACTTTCGAGAACCGGGCGGGAAATGATGCGGCTCACAATGACCGCCGTGACCAGAATGGCCCCTGAGAGATAAAAGGCGTAATCCAGGCTGCCCGTAGCATCCTTGATGTACCCGGCCACCTGAGGCACGAAGAAGGCGAGCCCCCACCCGATGAAGACGAGGCCGTAGTTGAATCCCAGGTTCTTGGCTCCGAAAAAGTCCGCCACATAGGCAGGAGTCAGGGACAATCCGCCGCCGTACTGCCAGTAGGCAATTCCCACCGCCAGGAAGAGCAGCAGGACGCTTCCCGACTTCATGATGGCCGGCATGCAGAAGAGGCAGACAGCGGAAATGACGCCGTTGATCATATAGGCGTTGGCGCGACCGATCTTATCGGAATAAAGACCCGTTCCGATACGCCCGGACGCGTTCACCAGACCGCCGTAAGCGGCGAGGAGCCACGCATTGGCGGCAAAGAAGGCCACGGTGGCAGCGGTCTTACTCAACATGGGTGCCGCATTGGCGATGACCAGCAGACCCGACTGGGAACATCCC
This sequence comes from Syntrophobacteraceae bacterium, assembly GCA_036788075.1. Taxonomy (GTDB): domain Bacteria; phylum Desulfobacterota; class Syntrophobacteria; order Syntrophobacterales; family Syntrophobacteraceae; genus Desulforhabdus. Next base: position 1,859 of record DAIQOB010000330.1, on the reverse strand, counting down.
ATGAACATGAAGACCAGTGCATAGAATTGCACCGTCTTCACCATATCCGAGGCCACCCAGTCCACTTTGGTCATACTGGCGGCCTTGGCGGCGGAAACGGTTGTACCCGCGGGAGGCCCCGGGGGCACATAGCCTTCAGGTGGCCAGGCCAGGAACTGGCCGGCGATGATCACCACGATGGCAAACATGATACCGAGAGTAATAAAGCTTCCGGAAATGCCGTACTGAGAAATAAGCCATTTGCCCAAGGGCGCGATATAAATGGCCGCACCGCCGTAGCCTCCCACCACCAGGCCGACGATGAGACCCCGTTTGTGCGGCCCGAACCATTTCACGGCCGCAGGCGTGGGAGCGGCATAACCAATGCCCATGCCCATGCCGCCGAGCAATCCAAAGCCAATGACCAGGCCCGTATAACTCTTCATGAGGCCGGCGATGATACAGCCGGCGGCCAGCAGGAGTCCTCCCAGCGTCGCTCCTACCTTGGCGCCATATTTATCCTGAATACGCCCCCCGGGAATCATGAAGAGGGCGAAAACGACACCGCAAATGGCATAAGCCCAGGTAGCCTGAGCATCCGTCAGGTACACCCACCCTTCGTTCAGGCCCGTCATGGGTGATCCCGCTTCCACCCCCTTGGGGGCAAGCAAGCTCGCCTTCCACACGCTCCAGGCATACAAAATACCAAGACACAAGTTGATAGCCATACCGGCAAAGGTGACCACCCATGCTTTTCCAGGCACTTTGTCCACTGCTGCTGCCATGTTTTCCTCCTTCAATGTAAATGCTTTCACCAAGCCACATCCCCCTTCCCCATGGAAAGACACGAGACATTGAAGATCGCCGCTTGTCCCGGCAAAGGAAAGCTCAGAGCACAATCCAGGATCTAATCGACGGGCGCATTGAGCACGCGCAGACGATCCTGTAATCCTGCACCCCGGCCCCACCTCTGCCCAAGGGGGGTTTTAAAGCATTTAGAGAATAAAAAGTGTTGTTTATTGAGAGAGTAAAAATTGGGTCCAGCTAAAAACTCGTACACCAGAATAAGAAGATCCACACGATCTTGGAGGCGCAGCCACCGGTCAAGGACACATTAAGTGCATCATGTGATCAAGAGTAGAAGGGGGTCGATCTTGGAATTTTCTTACGGAACCGCATCCGTAATATTGCTGAAAAGCAAATCAAAAAGAGCATCGTACTGAAATAATAAAATGATAAAGCCACCTGCTAACTTCTCCACCTCCTTTCATACCCGACATGCAGTGTGCAGTTCCACAAGCGACGTTCCATCCATCACGCTGTTTTTGCCTCGAAGAACGCCCAAATTCACCACTGATCCAAGCTGTAGGATTTTATAACACAGCCCGAAGAAGTCTGTCAAAGCAAATTTGTTATTACAATTAGATTGTTACGAAATACACAAGAGAAAACACATCCCCGCGCGATCCTCTTGAAGCTCCATTCAAAACGGTTTTTCAAAGGGTTGCAGGTGAACATGCTGGATATCCGGTTTCAGAAAAAATCTGCTTTCCAGAACTTTTTTTTCCAAGAGTCCCATGGTGAAAATGACTTTGTGGACGGATTCGAAGCTGCTGAGGCTCTTGACGGCCGCCAGGGTCACGACGGTATCCAGGCAAAGGGCCAGCAGGATGGCGCCGTCTTCCTGCAGCACGATGAGGTCCACGGGACGGTCCATGACCCTGGGAGGCATGTAGTCCGCCACGACCCGGTATCCCACCGCCTTCAGCTCGCCAAAGAGATGACACTGGAGCGTCCTGCGCACGGAATGCTCATTGCGGAAAGGCTTGGGAATTTCCCGCCACGCACCCTCCAGATCCCGCTTCCATTGTTCCAAATGC
>DAIQOB010000329.1:0-3991 GCA_036788075.1 Syntrophobacteraceae bacterium | reverse complement strand
AGCTCCGAGTGAATCTTATAGGCAAAGTCCAGCACGACACTGCCCTTGGGAAGGTAGAAGATATCGCCGTTGGGGCTGTAGACGATGGTGTCTTCCGTTTCCGACAGGCGGATGAGGGCTTTTCGTTGTTTCGCTGCCCCGCCATACTCTCCGATGGTGCGCAGCAGCTCGCTCACTGCCTGCCAATGGTCGTCACTCAGAGCCTCCTGGGCATCCCATTCCGTCATGAGTCCGTACGCAGCCCACTGATCCATTTCGGGGGTCCGGATCTTGATGAGGTAATTGTGTCCCCTGATGTGGCTCCGCACGTGGAGGCTCATGTACCCGTTGCTTTTGGGGGTGGCAATGAAGTCCCTCATGCTGCGTGGGATGGGTGGAAAAGCCGTGTTCACCAAACCGAGGGCCCGATAGCAATCCAGTACATTTTCCGTCTCCACAATGACGGCGATGTCCATGTAATTTTCCGGGTTCAAAGGATCCAGGCTGCGCTTCATGGGATCGTAGTAGCTGCCCAGCCCCTTGGGCCTGGGACGGACGGCAGCGGGGACCTGCGCATCCGAAAAGACCTTCTGAAGCGAGGCTTCAATTTCCAAGACCTCGGCTGAATTGCGAATTTCCCGAATGCGGTTGAGGATTTTCTTGCTCTTGCGAGGATAGAGAAAAGACAGGGCGAGATGATACAGTTCCCGCTTCAAGGGAAACAGGTTCAGCCGGGCGGCGATGGGCGCATAGACTTCTACGGTCTCCTGAGCGATGCGCTGACGCTTGGAAAGGGGCAGGAAATGCAGCGTGCGCAGATTGTGGAGTCGGTCCGCCAGCTTGATGATGAGCACCCCCAGGCGCCGACTGGCGCTCAGGAAGATCTTGCTGTGGGTGAGATCTTTCAGAGCCGTGCGGTCCATGTGGTGACGCGTCAATTTGGTGCAGCCGTCCACCAGTTCAGCCACGGTCTCCCCGAAGCGATTCTCGATGTCCTGGAGGCTGATGGAGGGAATGTCCTCCACGACGTCATGCAGGAGAGCGGCGGCGAGCAGGTGTGGATCTTTGAATCCCAGTTCCCGGATGAGGATTTCCGCGACGGCGCAGGGATGACTGATATAGGGCGCGCCGGACTTCCTCCGCTGACCACTGTGGAGGTCGTGAGCAAATCGCAAGGCTTCGAAAAATATAATATTTTCTTGCTTCTTGTCATCAAGGTACCGGGCGACGCGGGAATGGTAGTTTTCCAGGTCAAACAAATGGGAATCATTTGCAGCAGATTTCGATGAGACGGTGTTTGTAATTTGCTCGGCACTCTGAGTGCTCACGTTTCCCTCACTTGGAATGGAATCAGTCAAAATAGAGCATAAAATAGAACATCACGTACGGTTTGATGTCGTTCTGTCAGTTCAGGAGACAGTTCCTTTGATTTCATGCAGGATTGCAGAGCTTCAGAGAGAGGGCCATCTCCATCTTTCATGAAAGTTAATTATAGATGAAGTCGCTTCACGAAACAAGCGATCGATTCTTGTGTTTTCTTTTTGCTTGACTTCCCGAAACGGTTTTATTATTAAGCTCAAATCGTTTGGGGGATCGTCCAGCGGCAGGACTGCAGACTCTGGATCTGCCTACCTAGGTTCGAATCCTAGTCCCCCAGCCAACGTGACAACCAAGGGTCCCATCGTCTAGCGGCCCAGGACACTGGCCTCTCACGCCAGAGACACGGGTTCGATTCCCGTTGGGACTACCAGAGAAATTAAAGGCTCAGGAGATTGCTCCTGAGCCTTTTTGCTTTTGTGACGAGGCCTGCCGCTCTCGTTGAACCATCACTGTGAGGATCCCTTTGCCATCACGAAAAAACACGCTGCATCTCACACATGTTAAAGGCGTGCCTGCTCTTTCGAGGGCGTTATGATACGGCGGTGAGGCCTAATCATTGCTTAAACTTAGAGGAGGCTCTTTCAAAAGCGCCTTTTAACTCGGACGCAGCATTCTCGACCCCCGTCTTCACAACCTGCCACGCTTCTTCACTGGAATTCTTGAGTTCCTCAAGCTTTTGGATCATGACCGCTTTCTTGGCACGAAGAGTCTCCAGTTCCTCCTGGTATTCTATTTTTGCGTCGGCCTTTGCCTGCTGGGCCTTTGCTTTCAGTTGGTCGATTCTGGCATCCCATTCCTTCAGTTGAGCCTCCATCTTTTCACGGTAAGCCTGTTTTTTGTCCATATTTCATCTCCTTTGAAGGTGTTTCAAACTTATAGTAAATTAACTAATTTAAACAATAAGGATTTCGTCGCTCTTGTCCATGATATGATCTTTTATGCTACCCTCCCATCCGTCCTCTATTCATTCAATAATCGTGCTTTGGTGTCATGATGGATGTTATGGATTTTCTTCTTGGATGTTTGCTCCCGACGCCACCTCGAAATTCACGCTGAACAGCCTGAACCCCCCGACCGAGCAGTCTTGAAGACATTGGGAAAACCTTCTGTTTGCAATTTCATTCTTGATCCTGATGCGTAATTCCCTGACCCTGCGGACGGGTTTCGTACATAGTCGTTTCCGTTCCCTGCTGAATTGGCTTGCAGGCTCACCCGCGCAAAACTGCTGCAAAGCGGATAAAAGGAACAATCACTTAAAATGCATACAGGTTAACTTTGTACGACCTCAACGGGAATCAATGCCGGAGAAGGGAGGCAAGCGGCATTCGAAGCCTCAAATAGATTCCAGCGACCAGAATCGAGCATTTGTCAGGGGGATGAGTCAATGGCTATCGCTTTGTCGAGGCTGGGATTTCACTGCCCAAGCCATCGAATGCATGATGAGCCCCAAGAGATGGGCCAGGCAGGGAAACGATCATTCAAACGAATCGTCACCATGGCAAAGGCAGATCCTCAACTGCTGCCCCCCTGTGCTCACAGGGGCCACCTGAACGGGAAAGATTCCGTGCGCTGTTGATGAGCGCCACGTGGGAAATGGCCTGAGGGAAATTCCCGAGCAGACGCTTTGCGACGGGATCGTATCCCTCCGAAATGAGACCCACATCATTGCACAGGCCGAGCAATCGCTCAAACAATCGGCGTGCCTCTTCCTGGCGGCCGAGCAGCGCCAGATTGTCAACCAACCAAAAGGAGCAGGGAAGAAAGGCTCCTTCCCCAGGAGGCAGTCCATCAGCAGTTTCGGAACTGCTGTATCGCATGACGAGTCCATCCACCCTCAATTCTTTCTGGATCGCTTCCACGGTGCCCTGTACTCGAGGATCCTTTGCCGGCAAAAAACCGACCAAAGGAATCATGAGCAGGCTTGCATCCAGGTTCTTGGAGCCGTAGGACTGAACGAACGCTCCCACATGGGGATTGAAACCTTCGCGGCAAACTTCCTGGTGGACTTGGGTGCGGAGACCTTTCCAGTGATCTACGGGCCCTTCCAGCCCAAAACGGTCGACGGCTTTGACTGCCCGGTCTATGGCCACCCAAGCCATCACCTTTGAGTGAGTGAAATGCCGTCTGGGACCCCGAACCTCCCAAATGCCGTGATCCGGGCGATCCCAATTCGACTCCAGAAAATCCAACAGGGCAAGCTGGATTTTCCAAGCATGCGCCTCGGGTTCGATGTGGGCGGCGCGGGTTAGATGCAATGCGTCCATGACCTCGCCGTAGACATCCAGTTGAAACTGCTCACAAGCTGCATTGCCGATGCGAACGGGAGCCGCACCCTGATAGCCGGGCAACCAGGGAAGTTCTATTTCGCTCAAACGCCTTTCCCCGGCCAGCCCATAGAGTATGTGGAGGTCTTGCGGGCGTCCTGCCACGACTCGCAGCAGCCACTCCCTCCAGGCAGCGGCCTCCTCCCGGTAACCCGCTATGAGCAGCGAGTAAAGCACGAATGTCGCATCGCGCAGCCAACAGTATCGATAATCCCAGTTGCGCACCCCCCCGAGTCTTTCGGGGAGTGAGGTGGTGGGCGCTGCAAGGATTCCACCCGTGGGCGCATAGGTCAAAGCTTTGAGAGTAA
>DAIQOB010000328.1:0-3991 GCA_036788075.1 Syntrophobacteraceae bacterium | reverse complement strand
GGTCTCTTCTTTGGCCTCCCTGCGGCAGGCATCTTCCAGGCTCTCGCCATAATCCACGAAACCTCCGGGCAAAGCCCAGCCGTAAGGCGGATTCTTACGTTCGATGAGCACGATTCCACGCCCTGGAATCCGGATCACGATATCTACGGCAAGGAAAGGATTTCGGTATACATGAATAGGTGTTCCACACCGGGGACAGGAAACACGCGAGCGGTCAACCATCGCTTCTCCTTTTCGAAACTCCAGGTGGATTCGTCCCCCGACTCATAACAATGCCCTGCTTCTTCCTCATGAGGACATGCTCCAGCAGCAGGACGAGAGTGATGCCCACGACAAAACCGTTGCCCAGGAAGACACGGAGACCGGCCGGCATGGCATCCATAAAGGAACCAGGGAGGAAGCTGACCAATGTCACGACAATGAGGGGGAGTCCCACAACAGAATAGTCACGACTGGAAATGCTCTCCTTGGAAATGATGGCCAGTCCTGCACCCACCTGGGCTCCCATGGCCACGCAGAGGACGGCCCCCACGACGGGGGAAGGCACGGAAGCCAGAAGCATGGCCAGCTTGGGGACAAAAGCGGCCAACAGGAGAAGGCCGCCGCAGCAGGCCGTGGTGTAGCGACTGGCCACCCGGTTGGCCAGCACGACTCCAGGACTGAGGCTGTAGCTCACGGTCCCCACAATCCCCAAAAGCCCACAGCAAATTCCTCCAAGCCCATTGAAGAGAATCCCGCGCGAGATGGACCGTGGAAGCCTTTTCATGTCCGTCAGAATGGCAATGCCGTTAAAGCTCCCCAGGCTGTTGACCACCACTGCCAGATAAGATGATGCACAAGCCAGCACAGCCGGCCAGTAGAAATGGGGACGGGACGGGATCCACTCTGAGGGAACAGAAATCCAGGGGGCCGTGAAAACTCTGTCCCAGCCGGCTGCCCCCAGGAGGGAGAAAATCAAGGTTCCCAAGCACATACCCAAAACCAGGACGATGGTCTTCCAGAATCCCTTCAGCCAGTGGGACAATGCCGCCATAAATACCACCAGCAGGAGACTCACCACGAAGGTGAGCAGGTCCCCTGTGGTTTGTGCCCCCTCGATACCGATGAGGGTATGGGTAATATAGGGAAGCATGGAAAAAGAGATGAGCATGAGGATTACCCCCACGACATTGGGCGTCGCAAGGGCAATGACCTTCTGTAATTGGCCCACCAGGACGACCGCCACCAGGAGAGCTCCTCCCAGGATCGTCCCGCCCTGAATGGCTCCAATGCCGAAAGGCGCCAGCACGATGAAGGTGAGCAGGAGCGCCGTCGCAGGCCCATCCAGCAAGGGATAGCGATGGCCCCAGAGGCTTTGGACCAGGGTGAAAATGCCCGAAACCATCAGGGTGAGCTGAAAAAAACGGGTCTCACCGGCCGTATCCATCTGGAGCGCCTTGCTTCCGAGAGTGGTCACGATGATGAGAACGGGAAACATGATGATCGCCCACTGAAGCCCATAGACGAGAGTATATTTCAGTGGGGGACGATCATCGATATCATAGACGTATGAGGATTTTTCCATGGCTAAACTGCGCGGACCCGCCGCAGAACGGCCGGGACGTTCCACGGGCGGCTCCCCGCGAGCTAATGGAGAATTTCAAAAAGGGTGCTGATGGAATCTTCGTTATGGGTGTTCCGGATGGCGGCGGAAAAAAGTCTGCACGATGGAACACATTTGATTTTTTCACAGTGAGAGGCCTGGGGACTCAAAGGCACCGTATCTGTGACCACCAGACTCTTCAGGAGACTGTTTTCGATGCGATCCACCGCAGGACCCGAGAGTATGGCATGGGTCACGCAGGCGTGGACCTCCCTCGCCCCCTTTTCCAGCAGCGACTTGGTGGCTTCCACCAGGGTGCCCGCTGTGTCCACCATGTCGTCCAGGACGACAGCAGTCTTTCCTTCCACTTCACCGATAATGTTCAATGCCTCCGCCTTATTCACATCGGCTCGGCGCTTGTCGATGAGGGCAAGCCCCGCCTTGAGCTGGCTCGCATAGGCACGGGCCCTGGGAACTCCGCCGGCGTCGGGGGATACAATGACCAGATTCCCGTTGAAATGCTCGCGAATGTAGGGAAGCAGAATGGGGGAGGCATAAAGATTGTCCACGGGGATATCAAAAAAACCCTGGATCTGGCCGGCATGCAAATCCACCGTAAGAATCCGATGCGTGCCGACTCGGGTGATGAGGTCCGCCACAAGGCGCGCCGTAATGGGAACGCGCGGCTTGTTCTTGCGATCCTGGCGCGAATAGCTGTAATACGGAATCACCGCCGTAATTCTTCGCGCGGAGGCACGCTTGAGAGCGTCGATCATCACCAGCAGCTCCATCAAGTGATCGTTCACCGGGGGAGAACCGGTCTGTACGACAAAGACATCGGCCCCTCGGACATTTTCTCCGATCTCAACCCGGATCTCACCATCACTGAACGTCGTGACAAGCGACCTGCTCAGAGGAATCTCCAGCGACTCGCAAATCTGCACAGCCAGCTCAGGATTGCTGTTACCCGCAAAGATCTTCATACCATATGTGGCCATGAACCTGAATCCTCTCTGAAAATAATAGGCTCAAGGGGAAGCCGTCCCCAAGGCGACCCTGTCATATTACAGCCCACTTGAAATGGCAACCCTTTTCCTTGATCATTCTTTCACTTTCGCATCCATGAGCACATTCTGGCGAAAAGACAGCAAAAACTACTCTGCAAAGAGCACCGGCGACAGAGTGTCACAGGTCCCCGTAGTCATCTTCCGAAACACAATATGCTTCGTGACCGGGCCAGTAGAGGAAACGGTGGCAATGGGGGCACTGCATGATGGCTTCGTCGCGCTGGAGCTCGATGAATTTCTGGGGGGGAATATTGAGATGGCAGACCTGGCAGACGCCGTTCTCAACGGGAGCTACGGCAATACCTGCCTGCTTGACGAACAAAAAGTTGGAGCGTCGGAGGAGGTTGGGCTCCAATTTCACTTCCACCTCTTTTTGGCAGGCTTGGAGGCGTTCGAGCTTTTCTTTCAGCTGCTCCATTCCCGTACGAAGCTCCAGGCAGTCCGACTCCAGCTTCCTGCGCCTTTCTTCGAGACCTTTCTCCAATTCCTGCAGTTCAGCACCCAGAGTCTCAATTTTCTCCATCACCTCGAGGACTTCCGACTCCTTGGCGGAAATTTCTTTCTTGCAGTCGTCGATCTCCCTAAGGATCGCCTGATATTCCTTGTTGTTTTTCACTTCGTTCATGCGCTTCTTGCTGCGTGTGATCTTGGCTTCCAGGTCAGCGATGGCCTGCTCCAAGGCACGATGTGTCTCCTGAGCGTGCGCATGATCGGCCTTCCTGGCAATGAACTCCGCCTCGAACTGACCGAATTCCTTCTCAAGTTCAGCAATACGCCGGGGAGCTTCTTCACAGTTGCGCGCCAGCATTGCCCTTTTGTTCTCCAGGATCTGATATTCAATCAAAAACTTGAGTTGCTCCAGCAAGTGAAACCTCCTCTCAGGCCGGTCGGCCATCGCCACCGCTCGGCACGCAACATTTCAGCAAATGTCGCTCTTCATTGTTTTCATTCCGTCTCCAGCTCCCGTCCACTCCATCATACACACGCCGCGGACGGGCTATTCCAGGTTCCAAAAAGGATCCCGCTCCGAAGAAGCCGTGAGGACCTCCACAGGAAGTCCTTCTTCCCTCCCCTGTGATTCCAGGTAATGGGCAAGGGGTGGAACGATCAGCCGCTCCGATGCGAAATGCCCCGCGTCTATGATACACAAGCCCGCCTCCAAAGCTCTTTGGGCTTCGTGATACTTGACGTCTCCCGTGACATAAACTTCGGCGCCAACGGCAATGACCTTTTCCAAAAGGCTGCCGCCGCTTCCCGTGCAGAGAGCGATGCGTCCCACCTCCCGGCGCGGGTCTCCCACTATGCGTACCTTCGCACCTCCGAGCACCGTTTCAACCCGGTT
>DAIQOB010000327.1:0-3996 GCA_036788075.1 Syntrophobacteraceae bacterium | reverse complement strand
GACAGCACCTGCCCCACTCCATGCTTATCCAGCACATCCAGGACGACTGGAGCGAGGTAGGATTCCGTTCTCAGCTCCACATGGTAGCGGTTGTCCCGGGGGATCCCGCCAAAGAAGGAGTCCAGGGACCTGGCCAGGTCCGCGGGCGGAATCCGCTCTTCCCTGCGCTGATACTCCTGTTCGAAAATGAACCCCCGCAGATGTGGGCCGAGGATCTCCCGGGCCGGTTCATAAAACCGCCGTGTGAAAGCATCACGATCGAGATACTGCTCGTTGGGAACATATTTCCCCTGCACCAGCAGCTTCTGCGCGAAAATGGCCTGGGGCACCTTCAGGAAGAGGCCGTCCCCCTCCTTCAGATGCTCCCTGTAGCGCTGCAGCACGTGAAAATTCTGAGAGGCCTCGCCAGCCCTTTCCAGGAGAAAGCGGTAGAAGGTGAAGTCGATCTCCAGCACGCGGAAGTGAGTGAAATATTCTTCCACGCTTTCCACCGGCAGGACGTCTTCACGGAAAGACCTCCCCTTGATCTGCTTCGTGCGGCTGGTGATCCTGTCCCGGTAGCGTTCCTCGGAATAAATCTGTCCGATCCACCCGGCATAGCGATCGCTCGCCGTTCCGAGAAAAATCCTGGGGTGCAGCTCCCGGAAATGGTAATGCTCCAGGTCTGGAAGGTTTGTGTCGGACAGTGGCATGGGCTTCCTGTCAGCGTGCGTCAGCGCCTGTCAGCGTTTTCAGCGTCCACCCTTTTCGCATCGGAAAACAACGGGCGCGGCTTCCCATCCTTGAGGTTCACCAGGCCTTCGTCGCAGATTCGCAGGTAGGGAATGGCCGCCCCCGTGAGAGCGACGAGACTCAGCAGCGGATCCGGAAAAGGCACACCCCGCGCCCGTGCCGCTTCGTTGATTCCCTTCACCCCGTCGGCGAGATCCTCCAGGGATGCCTGCGAGAGCAGCCCGAACAGGGGCAGGGGCAGCTCCCGGACAACCTTGCCGGCATCGCAGAAGACGGCCCCTCCCTGGAGTTCCGCGATGCGGTTGACGGCCAGCGCCATATCCGACTCGTCGGCGCCCAGAACAATGATGTCGGACGTATCCCAGGCCGCACTGGAGGCCAGAGCGCCCGTCTTCAGGCCGAAGCCTCGAATGAATCCTGTGAACAGCTCCCCGGGAGTCCCAGCCCTGTCCACTGCGGCGATTTTCAGAAGGTCCTGGTCCCTGGAAATGGGGATTTCCCCATCATGAACGGGCACGGCGGCGGTTTTTTCGGCTGTCACCAGGTCCGTCACCATTTGGATGACGCAGACATCCACCGTCGACTCCGTGGAAGGCGCCTGGACCCTGAAATCCGACGCCGTCAAGGGCCTCGGCAGATGAACCGTTTCCCTGCTCCCGGCCTGGTAGGAGTGCCGTCGGGAGGATACCGTCAAACGGCCCTTTTCGGCGACGACCTTTCCACAGCTGATCACCAGGTCCGGTGAAAAATGGGACAGGTCCGGCAGGAGGACCATATCGGCATATTTGCCCGGCGCAATGCCGCCCACCAGGTGGTCGATGCCGAAATGCTCCGCCACGTTGAGGGTCGCCATCTGGACGGCACGGATGGGATCGAAGCCATACTCCACGGCCCGCCTCACCACGCAATCCATGTATCCATGCTCCATCAATTCGCCCGGGGTCACGCCGTCGGTGCAGATGATCAAACGCCGGAGGTCCACGGCCTCGTCCTTGAGTTCCGCAATGGCCTTGAGGTCCTTTCGAATGCTGCCTTCCCTCGCCATGACATAGATGCCCAGCCGCAGGCGCTCCAACGCCTCCTGGGCGGTGATGGGCTCGTGGCAGGATGTAACTCCGCAGGCCCCGTAGGCGCAAAGCTTGTGGCCCCGAGCGCCCGCCGTATGCCCCTCGAGCACTTTGCCCTTTTCCAGGGCAAGTTCCAGTGCGGGAAGATAGACCTCCGGGGTCTGTACGACAGACTGCCAGTAGGATTCACCGAGGCCCAGCACGTCGTCCCGTTCCAGCAGGGTTCGCAGGTCTTCGGCGGAAATCCCCCGGGCTTTTCGAGAGATGGAAACCATGGCCGGGGCCGTGGAGAATATCTTGATGGGCTGGTCCTGGAACGATGCCAGGAAATCCAGCGTACCGGCCAGCCCCCCCACGGGATAAACTTCCAGGATCTCGCTGATGATGGTGGTGGCCCCGCCGGGGACCGCGTATTTGAGGAATTCTTCGATGCCGAACAGCCATGCCAGGTGGGTGTGCCCGTCGATATAGCCTGGCGCCAGGAATCGTCCTGCTGCGTCGATGACGCAGGTGGACGGCCCTACAAGGGAACCGGGGGCTTCACCAACGGTGGCGATCCACTCGCCCTTGACGGCCACCGCGCATGGGTCCAGTATTTCTGCGGTGTAGACATTGATGAGCTTTGCGTTGACAATGACGAGGTCGGCTTCGACCTTCCCCAGTGCAACATCCATGAGCCGGCACGCATTGCGTTTCTTTGCCGCCGCCAGGGGACCAAAACCATTCATCATGAGGGCTCCTTCATGCTGTCTTTTTGTATTGTACTATCAGTGGAGTCGATGCCATTGCCCCTCGAGGAGACGCATTTCACGTGTCGAATGCCTTTCAATTGCCTTTCACCTTAGGCCATTTGCATCACGGTGTTCAAGGGTGTTTTTGCCGGGGCTCGGGTGCGAATGGCGCTCGATGACTCTTTTCTCATGAATTCTGCCCCGCTTTTCTATGGACGGTATCGTGATATGATGGGTGAAAAATGACCTCATGCCGTCACGCCGCCCCGAACATGAAATGCTGCACTTCCGGCTCATCAGCCGCGCGAAGATCGAGCAACGGATTGAACAACATATGGAACCGACTCAGGGTAAACGCATCCTTGCCCTGGATGCTTTTCGAGGATTCACGATTGCCGCGATGATATTGGTGGACAGCCCGGGTTCATACCGGGACGTCTATCCACAGCTCAAACATGCTGCATGGAACGGTTGGACCTTTGCCGATACGATATTTCCCTTCTTTCTGTTCATCATGGGCGTTTCCATGGTCTTTTCCTTCGCCGGCCGCAAAGGGACTGCACCCGCCGCAAGGGCACTGGATGTCCAGGTCGTGGACCGCACGGTCGTTCTTTTCCTCCTCGGGCTTTTCATGAACGCCTACCCCCTCTTTCACCTCTCCACGCTCCGCGTCATGGGTATCCTGCAAAGGACAGCCCTGTGCTATTTTTTCGCGGCGTTGATCATGATCCGCTATGGCCCCAGGGGCCAATGCCTCTGGCTTGCCGGCCTGCTTACCGCCTATTCGCTCATGATGCGCTTTATCCCGGTGCCCGGTGTCGGTGCGTTCGTCCTGGAGCCCGGCAAAAATTTAGCCGGCTACGTGGACTCACTTCTGCTCCGGGGTCATATGTACGGAGCCTGGGAACCGGAGGGTGTGGTCAGCACCATCCCCGCCATCGCGACGACTCTGTTTGGTGCACTTGCCGGTAACTGCCTCCGCCTGCCATTGGCCGGATCAACCAAGACACTTGTCATGATCTCCTCGGGTATGGGACTGGCCATCCTTGGGGTCATGCTCGATCCCTGGATGCCCATCAATAAAACCATCTGGACCAGTTCGTTCAGCATTTTCATGGCGGGTCTTGCGTTCCTGGCGTTGTCCGTGTTTTACTGGCTGACAGAGGTCAGACGATACACGACATGGGCCAAGGTTTTCATCATTTTCGGTATGAATTCGATAGCAATTTATTTTCTGGCTCAAATCGTGGATCCTCTGGTGAGGGTAGTCCTGCACCGCACCGGCACGGTTGCCGCCGCGTGGGGAAGTCAGCTGCCGATGGCATGGACCTCTCCATTGGAAAGCCCGCAGAATGAGTCCCTGCTGTTCGGGCTTTCCTATGTCTTTGTCATGTACCTGATCGCATGGTGGCTGTGGAAGAGGAAGATCTTTATCAAGATATAACCGATGGACAGGCAGGGCATAC
>DAIQOB010000326.1:0-3996 GCA_036788075.1 Syntrophobacteraceae bacterium | reverse complement strand
TGATTCGCGAGGTGTCGTCAAAGCGGATGGCGCCGGCGGGACAAACCTTTTCGCAGGCTCCGCAGCGGCCTTCCCGAAGGTAAAGGCAGACTTGGGGATCGATCTGGTACTTCAGAGGGACCGCCTGGGGATATTTCAGATAGACGGCCTTGCGCGGAGCGATCCCACCGTGGGATTCCAGCTCGCTTTCCGCAGGGCAGACCCGCGCACATTCGCCGCAGGCGATGCACTTATCCGTGTCCACGTAACGGGGGCTTTCCCTGAGAGTCACCAGGAAATCCCCCACCTCGCCCTCTACCTGCTCCACTTCCGTTAGAGTCAGGATTTCAATGTTCAAGTGCCGACCGCACTCGACCAATCGCGGGGAGAGAATTCAAAGGGAGCATTCGTTGGAGGGGAAGACCTTGTCCCAATGGGTCATGGAACCGCCGATGGCACCCGAGCACTCCGCCAGGTAGACAAAAAAGCCGCCGTTGGCGAGGTCCAATGCCGCCTGCATGCCGGCTATTCCTCCCCCTACCACCAGGACTGCACCACTCTTTTCCTTGAGCATGATCGTGACCTACATTTGTACGGCAAGCCATCCCGCGCTTTTTCCTTCAGGAGCGCACCCCGTCAGGAAACGGCAGGCACTGTCACCAGGGAATCGGCCACCAGCTCCCACAGGTACTTGACGCCGACATCCAGGCCATATTCCTTGCAGAGGCTGCTGACGATCTGATCCCTGCAGTTGTGGCATGAGGTGATGACCCATCGAGCCCGGCTCTGCTTCAACTGGCGGGCCTTGAGCCTCCCGTGGTAAACGCGCTCCTCCTTGAAGGGTGTCGCCCAGACCCCCCCACCCGCTCCACAGCAGTAGCTCCCTTCCCTGTCCGGAAACATGTCCACAAACTGGGGAGCACACTGCTGCACAATCCAGCGCGGCTCCTCAAAATAGCCCTGGCCGAAGGCCTTCAGCGAGTTGCGGCCGTAGTTGCAGGGATCGTGGTAGGTGGTGAGCTCCGGATGGCGCGAGGGATCGACCCGAATGCGTCCCTTCTGAAGATAGTCCACGAGAAGATCGATCACCGAAATGACTTTGAAATGCTTGGCTTCTTCCTGAAACCAGCGGCTCAACCCGTACCGGGTTGCAAAGTAGCCGTGACCTCATTCGGGCAGGAGCAAGGTCCTGCATCCCAGGCGCACCATGTTTTCCACCAGGTTCCCCACGATGCCCTTCATGGCTTCGTCGTCCCCTGTGTAGAGCCCCCAGTTGACCCCCTCCCAACATTGAGAAGGCAGGGTCCAGGATTCCCCCGCGGCGGAGAAGATCTTCCACCAGGACTTCATGGCTGAGGGCTCGGCGAAAGCCTCCTTGGAATTGAGGGTCACCAGCAGATTGGCCCCAGGACGGTCGACGGGGACTTCAAAATCAGGATAGCCTTCGTCGCGCATCTCACGGCCCATCTCCTGCAAGAGCGCGATGAAATCCTCCCTGGGAATGCCCAGGTTGTTCCCCTTTTCGAGGCACATGAGCACACCCTTTTGCAGAGATCCAGGAATCTTCTTCCGGTCTCTCAGCCCGCGCACCCTGCGCAGGAACGCCACGATCTCCACATTCATGGGACAGACTTCTTCGCACTTCCCGCACAGGGTGCACTTCCAAGGCCACTGGGATGCAATCAAATCCTCTTCCCGCCCCAGGACAGCCATCCGTATGGCTTTGCGGGGATCCATGCCGTCCACTCCCGAAATGGGGCACGCCCCGGCGCAGCTCCCACACGTGACACAGACATCGCCCCACCCTGCGTCAGGAAGCAGGCGGGCCGAACGCCCTCCGATTTCCGCCACGTCCTTTTCCTGACAGGTCATCTCGCGGCTCATCACCGGGCTGCCGGGCAATTGCTTCAGCTTCAGACTGGATCGGTCGATGCCAAATTCCCGGCAGAGCCGGGCAAAATCATTTTCCGTGATGAGGTACCGTTTCCCGGCCACCTGGCGTGCGGGCAGCTTTCCGCCATTGATCCAATTGCGCACGGTATTACGGTGCACTCCCAGGTGCTCCGCCAGCTCCCCCACTCGAATGACGATCATCTCCGCTCCCTGCCCCTTCCCATCAGCCGCTCCACCGCGGCAGAACTTTGCGGATTACAGCATAAACTCCATGTGCAGATTGTGCATTTTTATCCATCCCGCACTACTGTGTCAACAGGTTCCTCCGGGGAAGCCCGCGTGCTCAATGCGTCTCGACGCGTGGAAGGACTGCGGTGAGGGACAGTGAAGATTTATTCTGGGAGAATACCCACGGGATGGTCATGGAATGGAGATCTGCTTCTTGGCAGGCGCCTTACATTTCCGTCGCAGCCCGACGCTGTTTTGACGGATACCCCCCTTGTCTTCTTTGGACAAAGGGGGCTTGAGCGGTTCCCTATGGCCGAAGTGCTGCGGAAGTCACGACGATGCCAGCTCGATGAGCCCTTTGTCCGATGCAGCAGCCCGACCAATGAGGGCTGCATCGAGTACCCCTCCTGCATGGAGGTCATCCACCAGGGCGGCGGCCCTCTTCTCGGGCAGAGCGATGAGGAGCCCACCGGAAGTCTGGGCGTCCGCCAGAATATCCAGGAGCATCGGATCCAGCGCTTCAGACCGGCGCACCTGGTGGGAGCAGAAGTTCCGGTTGGAAAAACTTCCCGCCGGAACGAGTCCCATTTGAACCGAATCCATGACCCCAGGAAGGAGCGGGACCGTTTCGGCAAAGAGCGTGATGGCCACCCGGCTACCTGTGGCCATTTCCAGCGTGTGGCCCAGAAGCCCAAAACCGGTCACATCGGTGCAGGCGTTCACGGGATATGCGGCCATGATCTCAGCGGCCTTCCTGTTGAGAGTCGCCATCGTTTCGATGGCTCGACGCTCCGCTTCCTTTGAAAGCAGGTCCGCCTTGATGGCTGTGGCCAGCACACCGGTGCCCAGGGGTTTTGTCAGGATGATGGCATCCCCCGGCTTCACCGCTGCATTGGTGAGCACCCTTTCAGGATGCACCAAGCCTGTGACGGAGAGACCATACTTGATCTCCGGGTCCTCCACGCTGTGCCCGCCCACAAGCGCCGCTCCTGCTTCGTGGATTTTTTCCAGCCCGCCGCGAAGAATCTCCCTCAAAATCGCTTTATCCATGGTCTTGACCGGAAAACAGACCACGTTCATCACCGTCAGAGGACGTCCCCCCATGGCGTAGACATCGCTGAGGGAATTGGCCGCTGCGATGCGCCCAAAGTCGTACGGATCGTTCACGACAGGTGTGATGAAGTCAACGGTTTGAACCAGTGCCACATCCTCCGACAGGCGATACACACCGGCATCGTCGGATGTTTCTCTCCCCACGAGAAGATTGGGATCTTCTTCCAGAGGCAGACCTTCCAGAATATCCGCTAAGTCCCCCGGACCGATTTTTGCCGCTCAACCGGCCGCGCGAACTGTTTTCGCCAGTTCTACAGGCTTCTCCGTCATCCATCGCTCCTGTTCACTTTGAGCTACATTACGGTGATGACCTTATCCGCCAGTTGCAGCGCGGTGACAATGTCGAGCATGTTGGTGGTCTCTCCCACCTGCTTTTTATCGAGGAGCTCGAAGTGATTGAGACAGGTGCCACAAACGAGGATGTGGATTCCGTCCTTTTCGAGAGCTTGAAGCGTCTCCAGGCACTCCGAGCCTTCCACCGCCAGTTTGACTCCACCGTTGAGAAGGATCAGACGCCACAGCTCCGGCCCCATCTCTTTCAACGTACCGATGAAGTTGATGATGAGCTTCCTCCCGAGGACGTCATCCCCCTTGCCCATGGCTTCCGTCCCCACGAGCACCACGATCCTGCTTCCTTGGCCGGGTAATGGATGCTCTTCCATAATCGGGCAGGGAGCATCAGATTCCCCCCGCACGCCCATCACTTCCAGAGCCCCTTCGCTCTCGGAGATACTCACCGCCTATCCCATGCGAGACAGAAAACGGCTCACGTTTTCCTGCGCC
>DAIQOB010000325.1:0-4000 GCA_036788075.1 Syntrophobacteraceae bacterium | reverse complement strand
CTCGGCAATCAAAGCGACATGCTGCTCGCTCATATCTTCCTTTCCCGTTGAGACCAATGGATTTTCACCAGAGAATGACACGCTGCCCATAGTGCACGCAGGCAGAACCAAAGCCAGCTCGATGACACCGGGCAGGCCGAAAGAATCATGGTTCATTCACACAGCACGGATCTACCATTCCCTTCCGTTTTTGTAAATGTCCGTCGACATCGCTCGCCTTCTGAAGCAAGGGTCGAAAAATTCTCGACCCGTCCTCTGGTTTGTCGTACATAGATTTTTTTGATCCCCAGATTGCGCAGATTTTCGCAGATGGAGGTCCTTCCGCCGTCAGGTACAGGGCGATGTTTGTTGATCTCCGGAGCTCTCATCCATCTGCGGACAATGAGATCGCTGAAGAACTTTGGGGCCGTGGGGGCATCGTCGGAAGGCCCCACTTTGAATCTTTTCCCTGTAAAGAGGAGCTTTCATGAGCCATGAGACTGTGTCTGCACCTGGGCAGATGCACTATGAACTGAGGCTGACAACCACGGCCTCCGGGGTGGGATATTTTGCCTGCTGTCCCGTGGAAGAACGATTTTTCAACGATTTCCTTCTATACCTGAGGGGGCATCCCCTGGATGAGTTCATGCACAAGCACTTGATGGAGTCCCTGGCCGTACTGAAGGAAGAAAAACTCCGTGAATTCATTGAAAAGGCACGGACGGACGATCCGGTTTTCCTTGCGCTCCTCTATGAAGTCTGCGGCAGCTACGAAAAATTTGCAGCATTGCGGAGCCTTTTCGACGCAGTGGATTTGAAAGACCTGTCTTCCTTCACGCCCCTGATTCACATCCGGTCCAATCGGCAGATGGATCAGCCGCTGCACTACGAATGGATTGGCTTGCTCGAAAAAAACGTAAGCGAGCACCAGGCACTGCCCCATCCCTCCCAGATTGGCCTGCCCTTTCCCTTTGACGACGATGAACTGGCGGCAGCCCGCGAACCCTCCGTACCGGTCCAAGCCGTCATGGAACGTCCGGCCGGGAGCACGCAGCCCCAAGACGAAAGGGTTTTCTCCCTGGAGGAGACGAGTCGGCTTGCCCTGGAAAGACTTGAAGAGAATGGAGTGACCGCAGGGAGCGAAATGCGCCATGTGGCGTCACTCAGCCCTTACGCCCTTTTTCGGCGGTGGAACCTCAATGTGGCGGTCCGCAACGGGCGGCACGACTACACGCTCACCGGGATCCAGACGAGCTACGGCCGTGGACTCTCACTGGCAGCCGCCCGGGCTTCCTCCTCTATGGAAATCGTGGAACGGTGCTCGTCATTCTCCGCTTTTGGTCCTGAAGGGATTTTAGGATACTCCAGGGAGTATCCGCTGCTCCACGCCTCCCACCGGGAGCTTGCCGAAAAATCTACAGCCGTCCTGGATCCCAATGCTCTGCGGTTGGAGGTTCCCTATGAAAATGAAATGCTTTACTGGCTGCAAGGTGAAAGAGTAACGGGGGAAGGAATGCATCCCATCCTGATCCCTGCCCAGTGCGTTTTTCTCTTTTGCAATCTCGATGAAATCAACCTCTTCAGCGGACTGGGCTCCACGGGGCTGGCTGCCGGCAATACCATGGAACAGGCCAAGGTCAGTGCGCTCCTGGAGGTGTTGGAGCGCGACGCGGAAGGAGTGACGGTCTACGATCCTTCCCGCTGTTTTCGGCTGGAGGCTCACGACCCGGTGTTGAGTCCTCTCCTGTCGGATTACCGCGCCAAAGGCATTCACATTCAGTTCCAGGAGATGTCTTCTCCTCTGGGGATTCCCTGTTACAAGTGCTTTGTCGTGACTCCCGAAGGAGATATCATCAAAGGGACGGGAGCGCACCTGGACGGGAGGCGCGCTGTCATTTCCGCGCTGACCGAAACTCCTTACCCCTACCCTTACAGTCCTCCTTCGGCTCCCGCCCCGGAAAGCCTTCCCGTCGTCCGCCTGGAAGAGCTTCCCAACCACTCATGCGGCAACTATCGAGAGGATCTGGCTCTCCTGGAAAGGGTGCTGACGACCAATGGCTATCACCCCATTTATGTGGATCTGACCCGCAGGGACTTGGAATTCCCCGTCGTGAGGGCCATCGTGCCCGGCATGGAATTCATGACGGATTTTGATCGTTTTTCCCGCGTCAGCCCGCGTCTGTTCTGTAACTATTTGAACCTGTTCCAACACGGGGGTTGATGAGGCCGTCCCATCCCGCCGCCTCCAGGAATGCAAAGGGCGGATCCCACGGCGTATTCCCTGGGAATATGGGGATATGCTCCCGGGAGGGTCACAACCGCGAGACGAGTTTTTGAAGACATCATGTTTTTTTCTTCTTGCCTTTTTTGATTTAGAGTTTATTGTACTTTCGTAAAGTGAAGGGGGTCGATATTTAGGGTTATACGAGGAATCGGTCTTTCGCCTTATAGAACGGTTTCAGGGTAGCTCGAAGTAACGCACCAAAAGCAGTGGAATTAAAGAACACAGTTGAGAAAGGATTTAAAATGGCGGAAGGTCGAGTAAAGTGGTTCAATGATCAAAAAGGTTATGGTTTTATTGAAGCTGATTCTGGAAAGGATGTTTTTGTTCATCATACTTCCATTCAGGGTCAGGGTTTCAAGTCTTTGAGCGAAGGCCAGAGAGTGGCTTTTGATGAAGAGCAGGGAGCTAAAGGACCTCAAGCGGTTAACGTGAGAAAACTTTAGTCGACATATCCTTTATTAAAAGATTCAGGCAGTAAAAAAGCCGGGGATTTCCCCGGCTTTTTTTATTTCCAAGTCCACCTTCCGGTGATCTCTTTATCCATTTACACCTCTCCATCACCGGTCCTCGTGATCCTCTCAGGAACCCGTCTTCCCCTCTCTCCTTGACTTTCACCTTTTATTCACCTAACATGTAGACACAATTCACATCAAGCCCAACACCCGGTCAAGGGAGGAGGTACGACATGGCACTCACACCGGCACAGGAGAGGGTTTACCGGTTTGTTCAGGACTACCTGAAGGATCGCGGATACTCTCCTTCCTATGAGGAAATCAGGGAGCATCTGGGGTTTCGATCCCTGAACGCTGTTTACAAACACCTCAAGCAGCTTCAGCAGCGTGGATACCTCCAGAGCCCCCCCAAAAACCGCAAACGGGCTCTGGAACTGCTGCCCCTTCACACCACAGGGGTTTCCATCCCTTTCCTGGGAGTAGTGGCGGCGGGAACCCCTATCGAAGCCGTTGAAATTCCGGAATCCATCGAGGTCCCGGAAAGCTTCCTGGGCAACGGCAACAACTTCGCCTTGAAAGTGCGGGGAGACTCCATGATCGATGAAGGCATCCGTGAAGGGGATATTCTCATCATCACCAGGCAGTCCCATGCCGAAAGCGGGCAAACGGTTGTGGCCCTCGTGCACGGAGAAGCCACCGTCAAGAAGTTTTACCCTCACAACGGAGAGGTGGAGCTTCGTCCTGCAAACAGCCACATGGCTCCCCTTCTCCTTCCGGCGGACGACGTGGAAATCGTGGGAACCGTCGTGGGCCTGCTGCGCCACTACCGGCAGCGCCCCTTCCGGTAAATGCGGGGTCGAAAATGGAAACAGGGGATGCAGTAAGGCAAATCGTGCATTTCGGCATTCCGGATTATTACGCCGCACTGGAAGAACTGCGGCATCCGGAACTGAAAAAAAAACCGCTCATTCTGGCGGAACCGGGAGCTCGTTCCATCGTGCAGGGGGTCAATTTCACAGCACGCCGAGAGGGCCTGCGCCAGGGAATGTCCGTCAGCCAGGCGCGGCGCTTTTGCCGGCGCGTGCAGACCCTGCCCCTCGACCTTCCCTTCTACCGGGAGCAGCACGGGCACATCGTTCAGGACTTCGGCCGTTTTTCTCCTCTCGTAGAGGGAACGGCTTCGGGACACTATTTTGTGGATCTGACGGGTACCCGCAGGCTCTGGGGTCCCGTTCCCGATGCGGCCTGCCGCATGGAAGAGCGCCTGGCCGCACAAAAAGGACTG
>DAIQOB010000324.1:0-4009 GCA_036788075.1 Syntrophobacteraceae bacterium | reverse complement strand
CGAAAGCTTCCGAAAACTGGATGTCCTGCTCTCCCGGCAATCCTTCAGGTTGTCCTTCTGGCGCGCTGCGACGGAAGAAATCAACTACAGAAGATTCTTCAACGTAAACGAACTGATCTGTGTCAGGGTGGAACAGGAAGAAGTATTCAATCATTCACACGAGTTGATTATCCATTGGATACGGCAGGGGAAGATAACGGGACTCAGAATCGACCACATCGACGGGCTCTATGATCCGACCCGCTACCTGATGAAGCTGAGAGAGGCTGCTGCTGATTGCTATGTGGTCGTGGAAAAAATACTCGGTCCCGGGGAAGATCTTCCACCATGTTGGATGATCCAGGGAACGACGGGCTACGAATTCCTGAACGCGGTGAACGAAGTTTTCTGCTATTCAGCGCATAAGTCCAAACTCACTGGAATATACAGCAGATTTTCCAGATTCAGAACTTCCTGTGAAGATCTTGTGGCGGAGAAAAAGAGGCTCATCGCAGGAAAACACATGGCCGGCGACGTGGACAATCTCGCCCATCTCATCAAGAAGACAGCGGCCCGGTATCGCCATGGGAGCGATATGACCCTGCATGGGTTGAGGCGAGCTATTGTCGAAGTTCTGGTTCACTTTCCAGTCTACAGGACTTACATGGACAGGGAGACCTGCAGGCCCGAAGATCCCGTGTATACAAAGGAAGCGGTTCGCAAGGCCATGTGGACTCTGCCCGAGTTGGCCAATGAGCTTCAGTTCATCGAGAATTCCCTGCTCTTGAAATTCTGGGATGACCTGACGGAGGAAGAGCAAAAGGACTGGATTCACTTTGTCATGCGGTTTCAGCAACTTACCGGTCCACTGATGGCAAAGGGATTTGAGGATACTCTGCTTTACCTATATAATCGGTTGATATCTCTCAACGAGGTAGGAGGACATCCCGATCGGTTCGGCATCTCGGGAGAGGACTTCCACGCTTTCAATGGCAAGCGCTTTGCCAAGTGGCCTTGTACGCTGAACGCCACTTGCACCCACGACACGAAGCGGGGCGAAGACATTCGCGCCAGATTGAACGTGCTTTCCGAAATCCCAGGGGAGTGGCAGGAGCACGTCAGGGCATGGAATCGTATGAACGGAATTTACAAGAGAACGTTTCACCACAAGCGGATGCCTGATAATAACGATGAGTATTTTTTCTACCAAACCCTCCTGGGCGCTTTTCCCTTTTACGAAGTGGAAATTCCGGAGTTTACGGAGCGGATGAAAAGCTACGTTATCAAAGCGATCAGAGAAGCAAAGGTTCACACGGCATGGCTCAAACCGGACGCGGATTATGAAAATGCCTATCTGTATTTTGTGACCGAGGTGCTGCGGCATTCAAAACAGAATACTTTTCTCGAGGCTTTTTTGCCCTTTCAAAGGAAGGTAGCCTGGTACGGAATTTTCAATTCCCTTTCCCAAACGCTTCTCAAAATCGCAACTCCCGGAATCCCCGATTTCTATCAGGGAGCCGACCTTTGGGACTTCCGGCTGGTAGATCCCGACAATCGCGGCCCTGTAGATTTTCAACGAAGAAAAGAGTCCCTCGACACAATCATTCAAAGGGCCGAGACCGATCCCCTCACACTGATCGTGGAACTTTTCAAAACGAAGGAAGACGGAAGGATCAAGCTTTTTCTTATCTATCGAGCGCTTCAGGTAAGGAAAAACCATCCGCTTCTCTTTCGAAGAGGGGCTTATATACCCCTCGAAACGGGCGGAACATATGGGAGCCATTTGATAGCGTTTTGCAGGCGACATGGAAATGAATGGCTGCTCGTGGCCGTTCCCCGATTTCTCACGAGTCTTGTTCAAGAAGGGCAGATGCCTCTGGGACCATCTATATGGAAGGATACTTACGTGCATCTGCCCAAGGAGGCCCCAAGCCGATGGAAAGACGTTCTGACAGGAGAGGCGTTCCCTCTGAGCCAAAAACCAATCGCGGGGGAACTGTTTCAATTCTTTCCAGCAGCCTTGCTCGTGCAGCATTCTACAGACCTTTAAATGCCTTCCCTGGCTTTATTGGATGCCTGCCTTCCGCCCAAACGAGCCATCGCAGGAAGCGATGGCAGGAGGGTGCTCTCGAGCACAACCGCCCGGAGGCGAATAACGTCATGAACCATGGAAAGGAAAGAGTGTGAACGCGGAAAAACAACCGTACAAATATCGGCGTGAAGATTTTGGCGAATTGCCCGTCGACCTGCATCATCTGACAATCCGGCTCAATTTCATCGAAGAGCGGGTCGAGGCGAGCAATTGTCTCGAGATGACGGCTCGTCACGACCTGGATTCTATCGAACTGGATGCCCGAGACCTGACGATCCTCCGGGTGGAATGGTGCGATGAGAGAGACAGCGCGGAAGGAGAGGGTGTTGCCCTGGACTTTCGGTACGAGACGGAACGGAACAGGCTCGTTGTCACTTTGCCGCGGCGGGTGCGGGCCGGTGAAAAATTCCGGGTGAGGACCCTGACGGTTTGTATCCCCTCAGACCACATTCTGGAAGGAATTTACAAAGATGCCACCCCGCCGGGAGCCCCCCAGCAGTACATGTCCCAGTGCCAGCAGTGGGGCTTTCAGCGCATCATGCCCATTTTCGACGACTGCAGGGCCAAGTGCACCATGACGACCACCCTGGAAGCCGATGCCCGCTATACGCACCTCATCAGCAACGGAAACATCAGCCGCCGCTCCAATCCCGACGGCAAACCTATACTCAAGCCCGGCGACCCCACCCGTCAGGTCATCACCTATGAAAACCCCATTCCCATGGCTCCCTATCTTTTTCTGGCCTGCGCCGGCACCTGGGACAGCCTGGTGGACACAGTGACTTATGATTCCGGGCGCAGTGTCCGCCTGGAATACCTCGTGCCTCCCGGCAAGGTGGATGGCGCGCGCATTCCCATGGAAATCCTGAAAGAGTCTATCCTGTGGATCGCCAGGGCACAGGATTACGAATATACGGGAGACACCTACCGGACCATATGCATGAACAAGTCCAACTTCGGAGGGATGGAAAACGTCGGCAACACGACCATCGTGACGGATGCAGCCCTCATCGACGAGCACACGCTGGACACTTCGCTCCTTTATGCGCATGCGGTCATTGTGCACGAATTCGAGCACAATCAGTGCGGGAGCGAAACCACCATGGACACTCCCTTCGACGTGTGGCTCAACGAGGCCTACACCGTAGACGTGGAACGGCAGTTCATGGCAGACATTTTTGATCCTTCCTTTGTGCGCCTGCAGCAGGTGGAGAGCATCCGCAATCCTCTCCTGGGGCCCCTCGCCATCGAGGACGGAGGCCATGTGGGTCGTATCGTCCGGGAAGGCTTCAACGACCCCGACGAACTCATCGACGGCGTCACCTACGTGAAAGCGGCTGAAGTCATTCGCATGCTGCGCCTGGTCATCGGTGCCGACCATTTCAAGGCGGGAAAACGACTTTACTTTTCGCGCTACCGCCACGGCAACGCCACGACGGACCAGTTCTTTGCCTGCTTTGAGGAGGCGGCGGGCTGCTCCCTGGAACAGTTCAAAAGACAGTGGCTCTACACCATCGGCTATCCCAAGGTCACGACCACAACCCATTTCGACCCCGCTGCGAGGAAATTCCGCATCAGCTTCCGGCAGGAACTGGGGAACGGGCAGTCGCCGTTCCATCTCCCTGTCGAGGTGGCTCTTGTGGACGAAGCGGGGAATGACGTGCCCGGGACGGCGTGCGTGTTCCAATTGAAAGACGCGGAGTCGGAGCTGGTACTGGAAAATGGTCCCCGACGCCCGGCATTCGCTTCCATGAACCGTGATTATTCTTTTTACGGAACCTTCCGCCAGGCAGACGCCACCAGAGAAACCCTCGCCCTCCAGACACGACTCGATCCCAACCCGTACAACCGCGTGGATGCCATGCGCCAACTCACTGATCAGCAGCGGGTGAGGCTTCTGCTCCATCCCGATGCGCCCATCGATGTGGACTGGCTGGA
>DAIQOB010000323.1:0-4011 GCA_036788075.1 Syntrophobacteraceae bacterium | reverse complement strand
TGGCGCCGGGGTGGCATTCCTTGAGAGCCCTCAGCCCTTCACTCCTTCCCAGCGGCCTTTTCTCGTCCTGCTGCGAAGCGGTGAAAATGGCATAGGACTGGCCTACCGAGCGGATATCCACGTGCCGGTGGGGCCTGGAAGCGGCCGAGATCCACTCTTCGCCTCCGGCAGTCTGCAGGAGCTTTCCCTCGCGTGTCAGCCGGTCCAGAACGTTTCGAAAGGAACCGTTCTGTTTCTGGACCTCGTGCTGGTGGATGGGGAGTTCGGCGGCGGCGCAGGGCAGGTGTGATTTCAGGATTTCTTCGTTGGAGGGGTCCGTGACTGCGATTTCATATTGGCTGTTCAGAAATTCCCGGGGGTGCTGCGCGATGTAGTGGTCCAGGGCATCCGGCTGTGGAAGGAGGATGATGGCCGATTCCCGTCCGCTGCGCCCCACGCGTCCCCCTCGCTGCCAGGTGGTCATGACCGTGCCGGGATAACCCACCAGGATGCAAAGATCCAGGCCTCCGATATCGATCCCCAGCTCCAGTGCGCTGGTGGAAATCACCGCCGCCAGATCGCCTCCGGCCAGTTTTTGTTCGATGGACCGACGCTCTTCCGGGAGGTACCCCGCCCGGTAGGAGCTCACCTTCCGTGCCAGCCGCGGATCCATGCGCAGAACGCTCATGTGCACCAGTTCCGTCAGTTTGCGCGATTGCGTGAAGGCAATGGTCTTGAGTCCTGCCGCCGCAGCCTGGGCGATAAGGTGCGCCGCGGCACCTGAAGCGTGTCCGGTGACTCCGTCTTCGGACTCCATGAAAATGAAATTGCGTTTGGCCTGTGGGGCTCCATGCTCCTGAACCACCGTGACACCGGGCTGCTCCGGTCCCAGCAGCAGCTGCGCCAGCTCCCTGGGATTAGCGATGGTGGCCGACAAGAGCACGAACTGAGGATCGCTCCCGTAAAAATGGCAGATCCTCTGGAGGCGCCGCAGGATCTGCCCCACGTGGCTTCCGAAAATGCCCCGGTAGGTGTGCATTTCATCGATGACGACATAGCGCAGGCTTTTCCAGAAGGTTTCCCATTTCCCGTGAAAAGGGAGGAGCGCGTAATGGAGCATGTCCGGGTTGGTCAGGAGCACTTGGGGCGGCTCCTGCCGTATCTTTCCCCTGCGGTAGGGGGTGGTGTCGCCGTCGTAGATGCCTGCCTGCAGAGCTTTTCCATCACGCCGGGCATTGAGCAGATGGAAAAACGTGTCCAGGGTCTCCAGCTGATCCCGACTGAGGGCCTTGATGGGAAAGAGATACAGAGCGCGCCGGGTCGGGTCGTCGAGGAGGGCCTCCGCTACGGCCAGGTTGTAAATGAGAGACTTTCCACTGGAAGTGGGAGTCGCCACCACGACATTTTCCCCGGCGCGGATGTGATCCAGGGCATGGGCCTGGTGGGAATAGAGGCGGGTGATGCCCATCTGCGTCAGCGCGTCCTGGAGCACGGAGGGAAGGGGGAATTCCAGAGCTCCATAGCTGGGGGGGTGCGGCGGAAGGACTTCATGATGCGTAACCTTGAAATCCCGCCATTTCTGATTCAACAAGGCATGGATGAATCGTTGTATCACCTGGATGGATCCTTCTTCTTCAGAACCTGCCACGCAGTTGTTTAACAGCCTGGAAAAAAGAGTTAATGATGTGGAGCAGATTAACTCATGGGGAAGTGCAACGACAAGAGGACCTTATGAAATCCCCGGAGTCCGTAAACCGACGGATGACATTAAAGTCGCCGCCCCGTCAAACCGATTAGGTATCGGGGCTGGAATCCAATGGTGGAAAAAAGCTCAGTGGGGAAAGGGAGGGGGACTGCCGTGAACGGCCTGGAACCTGCACCTTTTTCTCCCATGAAAAGGAATGGACAATGCCGGCTGCATACCTTGAAGCGTATGGAAACGGACGGTTGGATGAAAGCCTCCGCCGCAGCCTTCAGTGGATGAAGGCATGCACGTTGTGCCCGCGGCTCTGCACGGTGAATCGCCTGGAAAATGAGAAGGGATATTGCCGGACGGGGCGCTATGCCGTCGTGGCGAGCTACGGGCCTCATTTCGGTGAAGAGAAGCCACTGGTGGGGAAGAGGGGGTCCGGGACGATTTTCTTTTCGTACTGCAACCTGGGCTGTGTGTTCTGTCAGAACTATGAAATCAGCCATGGTGGGGAAGGGCGGGAGGTGGAGCCCGAAGAGCTTGCCGATATCATGCTGCAGCTCCAGCAGGGCGGTTGCCATAACATCAACTTCGTGACGCCTTCCCACGTGATTCCGCAGATCCTGGAAGCCCTCCCTCTGGCCATCCGCAGGGGACTCCATGTCCCTCTCGTTTACAACACTGGAGGGTATGACCGGGTTTCCGCTCTGAAGCTACTGGCCGGCATCGTGGACATCTACATGCCCGATTTCAAGTTCTGGGACCCTGAAGTCTCGGGGAAGCTCAGCGACGCTCCAGACTACCCCCATCGAGCCCGTGAAGCCCTGCGTGAAATGCATCGGCAGGTGGGCGACCTCCAGATGGATGCCGGCGGGATTGCCGAGAAGGGACTGCTCGTGCGCCACTTGGTCATGCCCGGGGGGCTGGCCGGTACGGAAGGGGTCCTGCATTTCATCGCGGAAGAAATTTCCCGCAGCACCTACGTGAACATCATGAGCCAGTATCACCCCTGCGGGGAGGCTGTGGGAAGCTCCCTCATCGGCAGAACGATCACGTCCCGGGAATTTGACGACGCCCTGCGGGTGGCCGAACGGGAGGGGCTCACACGGCTGGACGAGCGGCACAAGCACTGGCTGACCTTCGAACTTTGACTTTGAACTCCCGTAGCAACCGGCGGGTTATGGAGGGCGACCCGCAGAGAGAGGCTTCATGGCGAGGATTGACGCTTTCTTCAAACTGATGAATGAGCAGAAGGCTTCGGATTTGCACCTGGTTTCAGGGCAGCAGCCGGTGTTGAGAATCCGGGGCGATCTGGAGCGGGTGAAGTACAAGCTGCTCGATGATGACGAGCTCCGTGCCATGCTCTATGAAATCACGCCGGAAGACAAGATCAAAACTTTCGAGGAGACGGGAGATCTTGATTTTTCCTATGAGATTCCGGGGCTGGCCCGCTACCGCGCCAATTATTTCATGCAAAAAAACGGGATCGGGGCGGTATTTCGTGAAATCCCCAGTGAAATCCTCACGGTGGATCAGCTGGGCCTGCCACCGGTGGTGAGCCGCCTGGCCATGCTCCCCCGGGGCCTGGTCCTGGTCACGGGACCCACGGGAAGCGGCAAGTCCACGACCCTGGCCGCCATCATCGATGAAGCCAACCGGAAGCGCAAAGATCATATCATTACGGTGGAAGACCCCATCGAATTCGTCCACCAGAGCAAGAGCTGCGTCATCAACCACCGGGAGCTGAACACCCACACGCGGACCTTCACGGCTGCCCTGCGCGCCGCGCTCCGTGAAGACCCGGACATCATCCTCGTGGGCGAAATGCGCGATCTGGAGACCATCCGGCTGGCCATGGAAGCCGCCGCCACGGGACATCTCGTCTTCTCGACCCTCCACACCACCAGTGCCGCCAAGACCGTGGACCGCATCATCGAAGTCTTTCCCACGGGAGAACAGGCTCAAATCCGTTCCACCCTTGCCGACGGGCTCAGGGCCGTCATCGCTCAGGCCCTCTTCAAGCGGATCGATGTCAAGGGTCGCTGCGCCGTCCTGGAGATCCTCGTTGCCACGCACGCCGTGCGGGCCATGATCCGGGAATCCAAGACGCACCAGATCACCTCGGCCATGCAGACAGGAAAAAAATACGGCATGCAGACCCTGGATGACGGAATTTTCGCGCAGCTGAAGGCGGGAAGGATCAGCCCCGACGAGGCCTACATGAAGTGTGTGGACAAGGAAAAATTCAAGCCTTACCTGACAGAGGCGCCCCAGGATTTTACGGAGGTTTAAGTACCTGAGCATATATTTCTTAACATTATGTCTTGCTGTCCGTTCGCCCT
>DAIQOB010000322.1:0-4039 GCA_036788075.1 Syntrophobacteraceae bacterium | reverse complement strand
CTTTGGGACGGGCTGCGCCGCGGTACTCCCGGGAATGCCGTGGCGCACCTACGGAGAAATGGTCACGGGAACGGTCAGTTGGCGTTTGCCCCTCTTGATGCCCAGCGTGTGGTCGGGAGAGTCCTTCCCGAGGGCCTTGTGCAGATCTTCAACGCTCTTCAATGGAATCCCGTCGATCTCAAAAAGGATATCCCCTTTTTGAATGCCGGCCTTTTCGGCCGGGCTGCCGGGAGCGATTCCCTTGACTTCAAGGCCGGTTCCCGACGCGGCGGGAACAATCATGACACCCAGTCGAGGCCGGTGGGCAGTCGGTTCAAGGGGCTCGGTGATCCAGACGTAGTCGGCAAGATCGGGGTCGTACAAGCTATCGGGATAATTGACGGGGAGCGGGACAACCGTCTTGAAGGAAGCGGGTGCTCGCAAGAAGGTCAGGGAAGGGATCCCTACCCGGTTCACGATATGCCCTTTACCCACGAGGACGACAATTTGCTCCCCTTCCGGCAACTGGGATAGTCTGTCGGCCAGAGTTTCCGCCATGGTTTCTTCCCACGCCAGCTGTGCCTCGAAGAAGGTTTCGAAATCCTTGATTTCTCCTTTGAGATGGAGCTCGTATTCCTGCCGCACATACTCTCGGTGCTTGGAATCATCCTTGTGAAAATCGGACGCCACGCGGCTCCGTTCTTCGGGTGAAAGGGAGGCCAGGCCCGAAACGGCGATCTTGCCCACGACATGGCGCGGTGCGTTGAGGGCCAGGATCTGGAGCTGTTTTTCCTGAGCAAACGTCAACATGGGCCCATACAGCTCGAAGGGAAACCCCCACACCCCATCCCAGTTCACTTCTTTGATGAAAGCCTCCTGCGAGAGCAAACCACGGGAATAGCGGTCCAGTATGGGTTGAGCTTCCCGGGGAAACATTTCCATGGCAAGGGTCAGTTTGGGATTGCGTGCATACAGCCCTTCGAGGATTTTTTGCTGGATGCGATGATCTTCTATACTGGTGTGCGTTTCACCCAGGTAAATGACCCGGATGGCGCTCAGATCGTTCATGAGGGACTCGAAAGCGATGACAGACCGGCTGTTTGTATTCAAGATATCATCCACCTTGAGAGCTTCAATGGGGCTGGGAGGCTTGATGGGCTTCATGGATGCCAAAGCGCTGCAGCCCGCTGCAAAAAGCAGGGTCATCCCGAGTAGAGAAGCTTTTGAGAAAATGTTGATCATGAACGGAATCTCCTGCAACGCGCTGCGATACGTCTGTAATTTTGCCCGACTACGAAAAGAGCCGTTGTCGAAATGTGTACGCCCGCCTGAGTGGCCGGACTTTTTGCCGCGGCACCAGCTTAATCCCCTGCGCCGGGAGAAACAAGGCCAAAGAAATTCTAGAGAAGCTGGATCAGCTTTCGGTTTGCGGCGGGAAACGCAAAATCCTGGAGGGCTTCGGGTGTCACCCAGCGTGCGTCCACGGCCGTTCGAATCACCGGCTGCTGGGTTGAATCCTTCAGGGTACAAAAGTAGGCGTGAAGTGTGACTTTGAAGGATGTGTAGTTGTGGCGGAGGCGAGCGATTTTATCGAGTCCGCAAATGTCCAGCTCGAGCTCCTCCCGGAATTCCCGGACCAGAGCCGCCTCAGGGGTCTCTCCCTCCTCCACTTTCCCGCCGGGAAATTCCCATAGGTGGGGCATCAAACCGCCGGGAGGGCGTTTTTGAATGAAAACTTTACCCTGGCGCAGGAGAAGGCCAAGGGCGACCTCGATGGCCTGCAGGCTCTTGCGCTTCCCCATGACGGGCCTGGCTTCGACAGTTCCCTTCCGGCGGCTTTCGCAGGAGCTGTTGACGGGGCATTCACTGCAAAGGGGGTTCCGGGGCAGGCAGATCAAGGCGCCCAGCTCCATGAGGGCCTGGTTGAAATCCCGTGCCTTTCCGGCTGGGATCAGGGCACGAGCGGTTTCCCAGATGCGTTTTTGGCTTTCCTTTTCCTTCACGGGGGATTCCATGTCGAAAAGGCGGGCGAAGACCCTTTCCACGTTGCCGTCCACAACGGGGAAATCCTGGTGGAAGGCGACGCTCATCACGGCCCCTGCCGTGTAGAGGCCGATGCCCGGCAGCTTCAGGACTGCGGCGTGCTCGGAGGGAAACGCCCCGCCGTTTTCCTTCACCAGCCGGCGTGCCGCCTGGTGGATGTTCCGCACCCGCGAATAATATCCCATGCCTTCCCAGTGCTTCAGGAGATCCTCCTCCGAGGCTTCGGCCACAGCCGCAATGTCCGGGAAGCGCTCCATCCAGCGCTGGTAGTAAGGAAGTACGGTCTTCACCTGCGTCTGCTGCAGCATGATCTCGGAGATCCAGATCTGGTAGGGCAGGTAGCTCCTGCGCCAGGGCAGATCCCGCTGATGGACGGCGAACCAGTCGAGGAGATTTTTCTGTATGGTGGGATACGCTATATTTTTCATATGCTTCTGTAGGTCTCTTGATTTCATCTTGCAGTGAATGGCGTTTGAGTCCTGCATTTTACTGGTAACCAAAAAAAGCATACTGTACTGAAAAAGGCAAAAAAGAATTCCTGCTTTCAATGCGTGAAAGAAATCTGTTAATTATCACGAATTACAACGACACCTACAGACTGTTAAATTCATTTCAGGAGCGATATCAATGAACCCTGCCGTTCTGAGAGCAGGACCATACCGGTTCTATTTTTTCAGTCATGAGCCGAATGAGCCGCCACATGTGGATCGGGATGATCAATCGGCCAAATTCTGGTTGTCCCCTGTGAGCTTGCCATATAACCTTGGTTTCAGCCCAAAAGAACTGAGAAAGATCGAGGCTGTCATATCCGAGAACCAACAACACAGGATTCGCGCGACATATGGAGCTTACATCGATTTTCTGCCGGTGAAACAGTCTAATTCTCGACTGAGCAAAGGAGTTTCCCATGTCGGAACCGGCCAAAAAGAAAGCCGTTTACGAAGATCTTTCTACCATTCCGGAAAACATGACCGGAGAAATCATTGATGGCGAACTGGTCGTCACCCCCAGGCCATCCAGGAAGCACGGTTTCACCGCAACGGCCTTGAGCACTGAGATCGGTACTTCCTATCAATTTGGTAAGGGGGGAGGACCAGGCGGATGGATTTTCATTGTGGAGCCGGAAATCGGATTCGAAGAGAATATCCTGGTCCCGGATATTGCCGGTTGGAAGAGGGAAAGATTCCCTAAAGCGGAAGCCCATAACTGGATTTCGGTTGCTCCGGATTGGATCTGCGAGGTCCTTTCTCCACATACCGCTCGTTATGACCGAATCGGAAAAATGCGCATCTACATCCGGCACAGGGTACCCTACGTCTGGCTGGTCGATCCCATCCTTATGACCCTGGAAGCATACAGCATCGAACCTGACGGCAGACTTATCCTGAACTCCTTTGTGGGGAATGAAAAAGCACGCGTGGAGCCGTTTTCGGAGCTGGAGCTCGATCTCGGCCTCTTTTGGCTGGAGGAATGAATTGCGAGCAGCTTGTGCACATCTCCGATCGCTTTGCGCCAGGAAGAGAGCGTTCTGAATGAGCAGACCAGCGGTAATCCTTCCCTGGAAAAAGACTTGCTGCCTCAGGCTTGAGATCCCCCCACAGGGGGTTTTCTCATGGAGAACATTCAGATTGAAACGACCCAGGATATCACCTGGGGTCGTCTCAATCCTCATATGGGATGGTTGACCGCTTTTCGTCGCCCCGTCAGAATCCCCCATAGACGTTCAGGCTGCGATCAGGCAACGTCGAAGCGGTCAAGGTTCATGACCTTGTTCCACGCCGCGACAAAGTCATGCACGAACTTCTCCCGGGAGTCCTCGCATCCGTAGACTTCCGCGACGGCCCGAAGCTGGGAGTTCGAGCCGAAGATGAGGTCGATACGGGTGCCGGTCCACTTGAGCTCGCCCGTTTTGCGGTCACGTCCCTCGAAGACGTCCTGGTCATCCGAGGTTGCCTTCCACACCGTGCGCATGTCGAGCAGATTCACGAAGAAGTCATTGGTGAGGGTCTCGGGCTGC
>DAIQOB010000321.1:0-4040 GCA_036788075.1 Syntrophobacteraceae bacterium | reverse complement strand
CCCGCGACCCTCAGCTTGGAAGGCTGATGCTCTAGCCAGCTGAGCTACTCCCGCTCAAAGTGGAATAGTCTTTAGCACGAGTTCCGGAGCATTTCAAATGAAAAATGAAAATGCGACCGGCCAGGGATCGGTCCAAACACCTGTCCGGTAGTGTGGGCGCCTTCTACATCTCCTGGCTCAAAAGGGAATTCTGGTATATGATCATCCCGCCGGGATCAGTTGCCGCTGACGCGCGAAGCCTTCTCCATGGAATGCGATCTTCGGGCGAATAATCCTGGGCAATGGATGGCAGGTATCCTAGAAAACGTCTGTACGATAAGAGGAGGAAATATGAACCGGCATTATGAAGATTTGCTGTCTCAGGTGAATATGCTGGAGGTCTTTAAAGCGCGCCGCGTTGTGGAGCAGAGGCTGAAGCCCACTCACATGACTTACTACAAAAGGCTTTCGGATGAGCTCGGGACGCACATGTATGTCAAGCACGAAAATCACCTCCCGACCAATTCCTTCAAGGTTCGGGGTGCAGTCAATTTCATGGCGCACGTATCCGAAGACATTCGGAAGCGGGGAGTCATTCTCTCCACCCGCGGCAATCACGGGTTGGCCGTTGCCTGGGCGGCTCAGGAACAGGGCATCTTCTGCAACGTCGTCGTGCCGGTGGATAACAACCCCGAAATCAATGCCACCATTCTCTCCTATGGCGCACAACTCATCGAGCACGGCACCGACTTTTACGAGACTCAGGATTACTGTGAAGAGTTGGCCGAAAGCACCGGCATGTACTATCTTCGCCAGGGCAACGAACCGCACCTCATCAACGGCATCGCCACCATGGGCCTGGAAATTTTCGAGGAGGTTCCCGATGTAGATGTCATCATCATGCCCATCGGAGGAGGCACGGGCTGTGCGGCTCTGGCAAAGGTTATCGAGGGCATCAATCCCAGAGTCGAGCTCATCGGGGTTCAGGCCGAGCGTATGCCGTCTTTTTATGAATCCTGGCGTCAGAAGAAGAAGGTGACCGTTCCCGGCGCGGCTACCATTGCCGAGGGACTGGCTGCACGGTCGGTTTTCGAAATTCCCTTCATGATTTTGAAGGATCGCATTACGGATATTGTCCTGCTGACTGAAGATGAGCTCCTTGAAGGTGTCCGCCTGGCCCTGCGCTATACGCAGAACCTGGCCGAAGTCGCCGGGGCGGCGTCCCTGGCTGCAGCATTCAAGATCAAGGACAAACTGGCCGGCAAGAAAGCCGTGACCGTGATGACGGGGGGAAACCTCGATCTGAGTCGCTTGAGCCAGGCTGTGAGCTGAAGCCTCTCCTCGGACCCGCACGCCTGGGAGTAATCCGTTTCTCAGTAAGGTTCCCGGGGACTTTCTATGACAACACGGTCCTCTCCGTCTTTTTCCTGGAGGAGCACATTGACCTGCTCTTCCAGGAGCGTCTGGAGCTCCTTTCCGATAAACTGCGCACAGATGGGCAGTTCCCGGTGCCCGCGATCCACCAGCACGGCCACCTGAATGTGCTTGGGGCGCCCATAGTCCATGATGGCATTGAGAGCCGCACGTATGGTTCGGCCTGTAAAAAGTACGTCATCCACGAGGACCACTTCACGGTCATCGATGGGAAACGGCAATTCAGTAGAACGCACCAGGGGCTGCGTGTGCAGGCGGGTCCAATCGTCCCTGTAAAGATTGATGTCGAGGGTTCCCACGGGAACGGAGATCCGAAATTGATCAAAGATGATGCGCTCCAGTCTCCTGGCCAGGTAGACTCCCCCCGTGTGGATTCCCACAAGGGCCAATTTCTGGGAATCCATTTGTTTTTGCTTTACAATTTCTGTGGCAAGTCTATCCAGGGCTTTTTCGATCTCTCGGGATTCCATTACACAACGACCGCCGGGTTCTGTCATGATGCGTTCCTGTCTTTTCAGAATTCAGTGCCGATGGAGACCAAAAGACGGGCCCCTCTCATCCCGCTCCAGTGAGCGCATGCCGGGTACCGCCAAAAAAGATCAGGGCGGAAGCGCTTGATGGCCTTCTGCCCTGACGGCATGTGTTCGTGGGCTACTGCGCCGGGTGAGCCTGCCGGTGACCCGCGTGCCCAAATGGAAATTTGAAACACGTGCTCCTAGAAAAGGCGTTTTACCCAAACCAGGCTCAGGTGGGTATTGATGTCGTACTTACAGAAGCGTTCGATCATATTGACGCCAGCTGTCTGCTTCAAAGCCAGGAGCCGATCGAAATCCTTTTCGATGACGATGTTGCAGAAGTCCACCGGAATGGACCGCACAAAATCTAGCTCCTCCTCATTCCACAGTTCACTCGCAATGTCCCCAACGCCCATTTCCAGGGCATGATTCCCGCAAACTTTATAGCAGGCACCACAGTTACACCTGTGGATGGAATCGAAATCGTGTGGAACCGGATGCCCATTTTCACAAAAGGGACAAACGATGATATGCGTGTTCATGGGCTGCTTTTCCCCCAGGAATCTGTTGCGGTTTCTTTTGAAGTGGCGCCTCGTTCTTTCATCATAACCTGAGAGATCTCTAACTTCATTTAAACTGAGGAGTAAACCCTTGATGTTTGTTTCTATCATTTTGTCAAAATTCCTGTCCATTGGGGGCCACACGTCGACCAGTGCTGCAGACTGGATCCTTACCGCTTCGTATACGTATATTAAATCGTTTCTTCTTGAAATCCAATGATAACTTTGACATATAAAAATGACAATTTCGTGGTGACGATGTGCTCCAATCTATTATTATTTTTCCATCCAAAGCAGGATAATCGACCCATGCCTCCTAAAACGACCATCAAGCACCGAAAGGCGCTCAGCCCCCCCGCAGAGCGGATCCATGCCATTCTTAGTCTCCTCGATGAACATTATCCCGAGGCCCGGTGCTCCCTCGGCTATGAAAGCCCTTTACAGCTCCTCGTCGCCACGATTCTCTCCGCTCAATGCACGGATGAGCGTGTCAATCAGGTCACCCCGGGATTGTTCAAGAAATATCCATCGGCCAAAGCTTTTGCGGAAGCGTCGCTGGAAGAGTTGGAAGAAGACATCCGGTCCACCGGCTTTTTCCGGAACAAGGCGAAGAACATTCAGGCGTGCTGCCGCATCCTGGATGCGGAGTATGAGGGGAGAGTTCCCGCCGACCTGGACATCCTTGTCAAGCTGCCGGGAATCGGGAGGAAGACGGCCAACGTGGTGCTGGGAGATGCATTCCATATCCCCGGCATTGTCGTCGACACTCATGTCGCCAGGGTGTCGCAGCGCCTGGGACTGACCGCCCACAAAGACCCGGTCAAAATCGAACAGGATCTCATGTCCCTCATTCCCAGAGAACGCTGGACAGATTTTTGCCACCAGCTCATTCAGCACGGCAGGAAGATTTGTCAGGCCAGAAAACCCAGGACATCCATCTGCCCTCTGAATCCTCACTGCCAATACGCCATGGAGCATGACGACGGCGGCGTATCCCGCTGAAAGAGCCGCCAAAGCTGCTCACACGGCTGCACCACCGGTTCCTACAGTAAATATTGCTTCATTTCTTCCTTGCGCAGGTCGTTGGCCTCAGTCACCATTCCAGTTTTGCGGGCGTGCTTCCATTCGACTCTTACGGCCCCCTCCAACGGAGCGTCACTGTAGGAGAGGATCACCTTTGCTGCCAGCGAGAGCGGTTGGGTCTCCGGCGTCGAATGGAGCAAAACTCCCAGGGGACCGGGATGATCCAGGACTCGCAGGACCACTTCTTCAGGCCTGGCGAGGGATTCCAATCTTTCGTTGTCCGTTTGCTGCCGACCTACTGCCAGGAAAACCCCGCCAGGAAGGAGGAGGGGCGCAGAGCGCTGTTTGCCTCTTGATTTAATCGGTAATCCGTGCTAAACTTAGATAAAATACATAAGTTAGATAAGATGAATGAAAGGATAAAGCTATGCCGGTCAGTTTGAAATCCAGTGAAGTGCAGCAGAACTTTGGCCTGGTGATGGACCGTGCCATGACAGAAGCCGAGGTCATTGTCGAACGGTATGGCATG
>DAIQOB010000320.1:0-4051 GCA_036788075.1 Syntrophobacteraceae bacterium | reverse complement strand
CGGAGTAAAAGTATAGAAAGCTGACCCCGTAGCCAGTGCTTGCGAGGAGGGAGATTCCACTCAGACTCAGGAAGAACTTGAACGGCGAGTAAATGATATAAATCCTCAGGATCGTCTCGACGGACCGGACGACATACGAGGGAATGCTGCGCACCAAGCGGGAGTCCCGCAGCTTTTTGTTGGTGCGGATGGGAACGGAAGCAACGGCGATTCCCTGTTTTCCCGCCTGGATGATGGTTTCGAGAGTGTACGTGTAGCCATTGAATACCACCAGGCGCTGGGCCGCACTGCGGCTGATGGCCCTGAATCCGCTGGGAGCATCCCTCACCGACGTTCCGCTGACCTTTCGCAGCACCCAGCTGCCCAGCTGCTGCAAAGCCTTTTTAAGGATTGAGAAATCCTCGATATCTTCAATGGGACGATCCCCGATGACCATTTCGGCCTCGCCGTCAACTATGGGACGGACCAGTTTCGGAATGTCTTCGGCGTTGTACTGGTTGTCGGCATCGGTGTTGACGATGATGTCCGCCCCGGCGAGGAGCGAGGCCTCGAGACCCGTCATGAAGGCGCGGGCCAGGCCCAGGTTTCGCGGGTGCCGCACGATGTGGTCGACGCCATGCTCCCTGGCGATTTCCACCGTTCGATCCCGTGAGCCATCGTCGATTACCAGCCATTCCACCTTGTCTATGCCGGGGAGTTCACGGGGAAGGGCGGAAAGAGTGACACCCAGGGTGCGCTCTTCGTTGTAGGAAGGAATCTGAATGATGAGCTTTTTCATCGCCGTCGCTTATCGATCATCACAAAAGAGTGGTAGGGTACGTTTTACGCACCATGGGTGACGCAAGTATGGATGGAGCATAAAATGCACCCTGCTCCTCACACAAGGGTCTTCTTCAGGCTCACATTCCCGCCCACTGTGCCGGAGGGGCAACGGACAGGATCAAATCGCCCTCACCTTCCCAACGGAGGGAATGGGGGCCGTCCTTCAGTTCCACCGGGTTGGGTGCAGGATTGCCGTCGATCTGAAGGCTTCCACCCCCCTCGGCTACGCTCCAGTAGTACCTGCCCGACACACGGATGTCCACCTTCTGCCGCTTGAGGTCAGCGTCCTGGCGCACGACCTTTCCGGCGGCCCACAACAACTTGTAATTCAAAGGCCGGTAATGAGAGCCGATGAATTCATCCACCGCGGATCCCATGGAATCAACACGGAAATCCCGGATGATGTAGCGGACATCCTTGCGGTCCAGCTCGGCCGGGACATCCACATCCAGGGAGCCCTCCCTCAAACGGGCCCGCAGTGCGTTCACCCAGGAAACGTAATGGGTCGGGTGAGGACGAAAGAGGGGTAGGCCGATGCCGTCGAACACCAGTTCACCCGGCGCAATGCGGTCCAGGAGCCCGTCCGCCCATTGGATGCGCTGCACGGATCGGACCCAAGGCCACTGATGCAGCGCCCCTGTGGAGAGGACGAGGACCAGGACCAGTGCGGGGAGGTTCGGGCGCTCCGGCCAGAGCCAGCGGATGAACGCATATCGCTGGACATCCAGGTGCGGGATGAGGAGAAGAAGCACCCATGCCTGGATGAGAGCTCCCGTCACAACAAACGGCAGGGTGCTCTGCTCGTGGTGTGTGGGCAGAAGGAAGCAGTACTGAAAGAGTAAAAATCCGGAGCAGCTTAGGAGCAGGAGGATCTTTTCCGGGACGGCTTCCCTCCGGAAAACGCGCCGTGCCGCATAAAATAGAGAAAAATAGAGGAGCGAACCGCCGACCGGTGCCCAGTAGAGCACGATAAAAAAAGCGATGAAAAAGGATTCGCGGACACGGTCGGCATTTTGAAGGAGGTAGCTGTTCCAAAAGGCTCCCAGGTTGCCCTGCACATCCAGGACGAAGAGCAATGCGAGAGGTGCGATGACCGATCCCAGTCCAACTGCAAGGACAGGCTTCCAGAGGAATCTGCGCTGGAGGACCATACCTGCGAGAAACATCGCTCCAACCGCCGCTCCCAGCACCAGCGCCTTGAGGGAACACCAGAAGGCGCAGCCGAGCAGAAGTCCACTCCAGAAGAAATCCCGGACTCTTTGGGAATTCCAGCCGCGAAACCACAGAAGCAGAGCGCTCACCCACAGCAGGTTCATGGGATTGTCGGAACGGACCTCGACTGCCGCCACGGCGGTCAATTCGGAAAGCAGGAGGGAAAGACACGCGACTTCGGGGAAATAGATCGGCTGGGGGATGATTTCCCGGGCAAGGCGGTAGGTGACGGCGAGGGTACCCAGGAGACACAGGAAAATGAGGATGCGCCCCCAAAGCATCACCCAGTGGGACTCCCATGGGAAAAGGGAATACAACCCGGCCAGGACCCAGCTGAACAGCGGTCCATGGTTGTCCCAAACGTCAACGTAGAGCAGCTTGCCCTGGGCGATCAGGATCCCCAGGGACATGGACTGGAACTCATCCTCGTCAAAATCCTTTCCCAGTCCATGCAGCAGGGTGGTGAGCAGCAGGACCCCGAGGAGGATGCGGAGGGTTGTCTGGAGATGAGCTTCGGAGCCCTGGCATCCGTCGGCATGAGAGTCCCACTGGGTCCTTACGGCTCCCGCCTTCCCGGCGTATTTTCGAAGCACCTCAACCATCCGATTTTCTGAGCAAAGCTCCACACAATAAAGCAGGCCTTTCAGTTCACCAAGCTCTGGATGGGGGCTGGAATACGGCCACCCAGGGACATAAATTCCGCGGACCCTCCATTGTCGGCTACGTGAATGATGGTGGCTTCTCCCAGTAGCCCGCCGAAGAAGGCCGTTTCCCCGGCCTTCTTTCCGGGCACCGGGATGAGGCGCGTGGCCGTCGTCTTTTTGTTGATGACTCCGATGGCCATTTCGTCGGCCATAATGGCGGCAAGGGTTTCGGCGGAGATGTCCCCGGGAAGGGCGACCATATCGAGTCCCACGGAGCAGACGCTGGTGAGGGCTTCCAGCTTTTCAAGAGACAGGTGGCCGCTGCGGGCGGCTTCGGCGATGCGCAGATCTTCACTGACGGGTATAAATGCCCCGCTCAGGCCTCCCACATACGAACTGGCAAAAGCTCCGCCCTTTTTGACGGCATCGTTCAGCATGGCGAGGACCGCCGTGGAACCAGGCACCCCGATGGACTTGAGTCCCAGGCTCTCGAAGATCTCTCCCACGCTGTCCCCGACATTGGGCGTCGGAGCCAGGGACAGATCCACCACCCCGAAGGGAACGCCGAGCTTCAGGGCTACCTGTCGGCCGATGATTTCGCCCACCCGGGTGACCTTGAACGCCGTTCTCTTGATGATTTCCGACAGCTGCCCCAGATCCAGCCGGGGGTTCACGGCGCGCGCCCGATCGATGGCCTTTTTCACCACTCCGGGTCCGCTGACTCCCACATTGATGACGGCATCGGGCTCGCCCACTCCCAAATAGGCTCCGGCCATGAAGGGGACATCCTGGGGGATGTTGGCAAAAACACAGAGCTTGGCGCAGGCGATGCCGTCGGCCTTTTCCGTCAGCTGTGCGGCCCGCTTGATGGTCTGTCCCATCAAGTAGACCGCATCCATGTTGATGCCCGCATGCGTGGACGCCACATTGATCGAAGCGCAGACCCGTTCCGTCCCCGTCAGGGCTTCGGGGAGGGAGTCGATGAGGGCGCGGTCGCCCGTCGTCATCCCCTTTTCCACCAGGGCGCTGAAACCCCCGATGAAATCGATGCCGATTTCGCGTGCGGTTTCGTCCAGGGTTTCGGCGATCCCCACCATCTGGGACGCCGAGAAGGAGCAGCCCGCCACAGCGATGGGGCTCACGGAAATACGCTTGTTCACGATGGGAATGCCGTATTTCACCCCCACCTCGTCGCAGGTTGCCACCAGGTGGCGGGCCAGGCGGCGTATCTTGTCGTGGACATTCCTCCTGAAGCGGTCCAGGTCGTCACTGGCGCAGTCGAAGAGGCTGATTCCCAGCGTCACGGTGCGTACGTCCAGGTGCTCGTTCTTGAGCATCTCAAAGGTCGAAAGGACTTCTCTGTCTGTGAGCAT
>DAIQOB010000319.1:0-4053 GCA_036788075.1 Syntrophobacteraceae bacterium | reverse complement strand
AGTAATTCTCCACCAAACCGGGGCTTTGTCTGGAGCACGTTGTCGGCGTTGAGCACAAAGGCGTCCCCTTTTTTGCCCGACTGAGCGGCCTTCACCATGGAATCGAAAAGGTCTGTATCGATGGTGGCGCGCAGGATCCAGGTGCGATCCCCTTCCCGTCGCATGACGGCAATGATGAAATGGGGCAGTTTTCTGAAACCCGTGTAGACGTCGCTGATATAAATCCCCCGCAACATCACCTCGTGAAACCATTCTTCATCATGATAGTTCAACCCTTTCAATTCGTAAGGTCCGACATAGGCGACATGGTTGCCGCTTCGATCGATGACCCCCAGATCGACATAGGACTTGCTGCGCGCCTGCATGAGGGTGAAGACGGAATTCAAATAGTTCTCGTCCTTCAGTTGATCGAGGCTGTGCGTATAGGCGAGTGTCGTGAGCTGAGAGACCCGCTCATCGAGAAAAAGATCCATGGCGACGCGTCGGTTTTCAGCTTTACTCCTGAGAGTATCCATGATTTTGCTCGTGTAGGAGAAGCTGAAAAGGTAATACATGCTCAGGCCCAAAGCCACGAGTGGAATCAACGAGAAACCGAGCGTAGTCCCGACGATTTTCCACTGTAATCTGCGATAACCTTTATCTTCCATCTACGCCACCTTAAAGGGTTGTGAAGGAGTAGCCCAATGTTGTTGACACAAGCTCCAATCCTCATCCCGGCTAAAGCCGGAATGGAGGCAAATCCATGCTTTCTGAACCCCGGTTTTCACCGGGGTGACGTGACGTCAACGACATTGAGGGAGGAGTTCCCGCTGCTTGAGAAGAATGGGACAAGCAACATAATAGCGATGCATATGCCAAAATTCAGCAAAAAAATGCGATGGAGTCCTCCTTCAGGATGGATGAGATGGCGCCGCCCTGTCCTCAGTCGGACCTCCCGCTGCG
The DNA here is from genome assembly GCA_036788075.1 of Syntrophobacteraceae bacterium. Lineage (GTDB taxonomy): Bacteria > Desulfobacterota > Syntrophobacteria > Syntrophobacterales > Syntrophobacteraceae > Desulforhabdus. Next base: position 3,111 of record DAIQOB010000319.1, on the reverse strand, counting down.
GAATGCCGGTCCTGAACCATGGCGCGCTTCAGCATTTCCTGCCGGTATGCCCGCATGAGATGGCTCCGGGTAACGACAGCCAAGAGTCGGCGGGACTCCCCCTGAGACTCCACGACGGGAAGCTGCTCCATGTCGATGAAACTGAACTTGTTGAGGGCCGACGCCAGGGATTCTTCCGGAGTCACATAGACCACGTTGGAATTTGCCAGATCCCTCGCCAGCACCAGCCCCTTGAAGTCCTCCTCGAAAAGAAACTCCTTCAGATCCGTAAAAGAAATCACCCCCTCCAGGTGGTTGGCCTCATCCACCACGTACAGGTAATTGCCCGCATGGGTGAGGCATCTCTTCAGGACGGTGTCATAGGTCGCAGCGGCAGGGACCGTGACGGCATTCCAATCCATGACGTCCTTCACCTGCAGGCTCGAGAGAATGCCCACTTCCCGCCCCGCTTCGATGTCGATTCCCTTGCGGGCCAGGCTCAGGGTGTAGATGGACCCCTGGAGGATGCTCTTCTGTACGAGGGTCGCCAGAATGCAGGAGGTCATCATGGGCAGAATGACCTCGTAGGCATTGGTCATTTCAAAGACCATGATGATGGCCGTCATAGGCGCCTGGACCACCGCACCCAGCATGGCCCCCATCCCCACCACGCCGTAGGCGCCGGGAGCTGTGGCAATGCCCGGCATCCAGAGATTAAAAAGCTCTCCACAGGCGCTTCCCAGCATGGCTCCCAGGAAAAGAGACGGGCAGAGAATTCCCCCGGAGCCTCCCGACCCGATGGTGAATCCCGTGGCCACCATTTTGAGAACAAGAAGAGCCGTCAGGAGGGTCAAAGAGAACTGACCATAGATGGCCTGGGTGATGGGAAGGTACGAATATCCGAAAATCTGCGGATAGAATACGCCCAGCATGCCCACGAACAGCCCGCCCAGGGCCGGCTTCAGGGCTCTGGGCATGCGGAGTCCGTGGAAGAAGCGCTCCGTTCCCTGCATGATCCGGATGAATCCGACGGAAAAAAGTCCCGCCATCCCCCCAAGAACGGCATAAAAGAGAATTTCCCAGGGGCTGTTGAGGGTATAGGGAAGCACCGTGAGAGCGCTCCCCGTCTTCATGAATGCCCGTGAGAAGGCTGTAGCCACCACCGAGGCGATGACGATGGGACTGAAGGAGTGTACATTGAACTCACCCAGCACCACTTCCAGGGCAAACAGGACTCCCGCGATGGGAGCATTGAAAATGGCGGCCAAACCGGCAGCGGCGCCGCAGGCGACGATCACGCGCAGGCGATTCCCGGAAACACGGAGGAATTGCCCGACCCCCGACGCAAGAGCCGATCCGATCTGAATGATGGGCCCCTCACTTCCTGCGGACCCTCCCGAACCCAGGGTGATGGACGACATGATCATGCGCAGAAAGGAATTGGTCCAGCGCATGAATCCGTTCTTCAACGCAACGGCTTCCATGGTGGCCGGAACCCCGTCCCGGGTGGCGTCGTCGGGAAAGAGTAAAATGAAAGGGGCCAGCAGCAATGCGCCAAGAGCCGGGGTGAGGATCACCCACATTGTGCTGGAGCCAAGTCTTGAAGGGAGCACTTCCCAGAACAGGAAGCTGGCGGCTTCCAGCATCTGTTCAAAGAGGAAAGCTCCTCCCCCAACGACACCTCCCACGATGACGGCTACAATGATGAGAAAAGTCTGATCACTGACCTGCAGCCGCCGAAGAAGCGCAAGAAACTGCTTCCTGAGCCAGGTCAAATCCAACAAATCCTTCACGTCTCCCCCACAGCTTATAGCTTCGATAACTTGTATTTTCCAACATGAAGTAGCTGACCCGATTCCCCCTTTTAGGGGCGCAGGGGGGTGTAAGTGGTTGGAAGCAAATCCTAACCACCCCCCTATCCCCATCAGGGGGGAATCCTTCTTATGGCATTTTCACGTTCATCCGCGAAGCCTCAGTTATCTTTAAACTTCCTTGAGATTGGTGTCACGCAGATTATGATGGAGGGAAAATTCCCGGGCTCCCCAGACAAGGGGGAGCGCCCGGGAAAATACGATGGAAAGGGAGATTTTCCTGTGCAGGGTGAGTCCCTTTGCAGGCGGTCAATGCGGGGTGTGGAGAAAAAGTGTCACTCCAAGGGCCAGGATCCGGACGATGGCACTACGTTCCCCTCCATCAGTCGCCGCGCGTCAATGCGATCTTGTTGACCCGGGCCTGGATGATCTTCTGCTGGTGCTGGTCCTTCTTGTTCTTGGCCTCCTGGACCTTCATCATGAGCTGATCGATGTCGCAGGGTTTCATGAGGTAGTCGAAGGCCCCCAGCTTCATCCCTTCAATGCCCGTCTCAACCGTTGCATGCCCCGTGAGCATAATAACTTCCACGAGGGGATACGTCTTTTTTATTTCACGGAGGGTCTCGATTCCATCCATGCCTGGCATCTTGACATCCAAAATGACGACATCCACGCTCCCCTCCGACCGCAGCTTCTCCATGGCCTCATGACCGCTGTGCGCACTCAGAATGCGCAGATTTCGCTTGCTCAGACGCTTGGTCATGGCGTCCACAAAGGGAGCTTCATCGTCGACTAGCATCACGGTGGGCTGTACCATAGGTTTATTCCCCTTTTTCTATATTTGTATGACTGACGAGACACGGGTCCCCTCTATTAGATTTCCACCACCAGGAGCCAGAAAGTACAGAGGACAATGGTGATGAGGGTGGGAATTGCCGCTATCTGGATGTATTTCATGAAGGAGATGTGATAGCCGGCCCGTTCGGCCATGCCCACCGTCACCACATTGGCGCTCGCCCCGATCATGGTCCCGTTGCCGCCGAGGCACGCGCCGAGAGCCAATGCCCACCAGAGAATTCCGTGCTCGGCTCCCGGAATCACCGTGGTCAGATAGGCTACGATGGGAAGCATGGTGGCGGTGAAGGGGATGTTGTCCACAAGGGCCGAAGCGATGGCGGAAACCCACAGGATCATGAGAATGGCCAGCACGAGGGACCCCTGGGACATGTCCTTCACCCATTCGGCGATGACCTGGATGAGGCCGGTCTCTTCAGCCCCGGCCACCACCATGAAGAGCATGATGAAGAAAATGAGGGTCGGC
>DAIQOB010000318.1:0-4054 GCA_036788075.1 Syntrophobacteraceae bacterium | reverse complement strand
TGAAGGTCATGGGCAGCATCGTGAAGAGCACTGATGGCACCACCACACTCTATGAGGTGTCACAAATCGTGGTCTACTAACCGAAGCAAGTCTCGATTGCTCTGTCCAACGCCGAAGCTGAAGAAACCGGGTCCCTTGGACCCGGTTTCTTATTTCGTGCCCGTGGAAGGGTTAAGGGCTTACATTCTGCAGCCTGCTCTTCGTCTAGCGATCCATTTGCGGCCCCTGTGCGGTGTTCTTGAGAGCATCACGATCATCCGGGGATGTTCTTGCTTCCGTTTCGGAAGTCCAAACCAGGGCCGTCTTGAGCACCCTTTCATTGGACCGGCAATTCCACCCTGAAAGTGGTGCCCTTGCCTGGGCTATCCGTGAATTGGAGCCGCCCGCCATGAGCTGCGACGATCTTTTTCGCGATGGGCAGTCCCAGTCCGGTGCCCTCTCGTTTTGTAGTGAAAAAGGCTTCGAATATTGTTCTTCTCTGATCCGGTTTAATGCCGCAACCGCAGTCGATGATGTCGGCCAGGGCCGTGCCGCTTTCCAGACGAGTTTTGATGCGAACGGTTTCCCCTTCCGGAGATGCCTGGATTGCGTTCGCGATAAGGTTTATGAAGACTCGCTCCAGCCTCAAGGCATCGACGGGAATCAGAGGAATGCTTTCGGAAAGATCCAATGCAACCATCACCCCTTTCTTTGCGGCCTCCATTTCAACCGATTGGAGACTCTCGCCGATCAGGCGGTTGAGATCCGTCGGTGTTCGTTGGAGCTCCAGGGGCCTGGCGAAATCCAACAGATCCTTTGTCAGATTTTCCAGGCGGCGTGCCTGTTGCATGACGATTTCCAACTTCTGGTGGCTGGGGTGGTCTTCACCGAGCTCACGCTGCACCAGCTGGGTCAGTCCCCCTATGGCTATGATGGGGCTTTTCATGTCGTGAGCGACCCCTGACAATGCCCGGCCAATACCCGCGAGCCGTTCCACATCCAGAAGCTTTTTCTGTTTCATTCGCTCGCGATCGCTCAGGTAGCCTATGGCCCCCGCCATCCCGTTGTAAAGCAGGATCTCCAGGATAGCGGTGAAGTCACTGGGAGAAAACTCCTGCCAGTTGATGAAGACAATAGGGACGACAAGCAAGCTGACGCTCAAGGAGGTGGTCAGAGCCGTTCGGAAGCCAAAGAAGAATCCTGCAAGGACGATGGGAATGAAGTAGAGCTCTCTGAAAAGGGCGTGGTAGTGGTGTAGCGATGAACGCGTGCCGTACTGACATAAGGCGATGGCTACAACCAATAGGGCTATCGAGATTATCCCAAATCTACGGTCTGTAATTCTCATTCAAGGCCTCTCTGCCAGGTTGAAATCATCAAGCAAAGACGTGCGTTCCAACTTGCGTTTTCAGGATCTTTGAAGTGAGCACCTCGCTTCAACTTCTTCGAGCTAACCGAGCATATCCGAACACTCCCTCCTTGAAGGGATTGAGCAACATTGCCCGCCGGTGGCACAGACTTATGTTGTCTATTGTAATGCTCGAAGAACGATGTCGCGACACTCTGGACGCGAGATGAGGCAGAGATCGATGAAACAATGGGTTTTCAGGATCGAGGGCATGGATTGCATGGACGAGGTGGCCATTCTCAAACGGGAATTGGTGCCTTTGGTGGAAGGCGAGCTGAACCTCGTATTCGATCCTCTTCGAGGGAAGATGACGGTTTCCTTGCCGGACGAAAACACTCTGACCAGGGAAGATCTGGAAAAGGGCGTATCCAGAACAGGTATGAAAGCGGTTGCATGGACGGACGCGAGTGCTTGCACCGGATGCGCGACAGCAGAGGGATTCTGGCAACGCCGTGGGCGCCTCTTGATGTGTTTGGGCAGCGGCCTTCTTATGGCTGCAGGTCTCCTGTTCCATGTCATCCATGAGGGAAGCGTCACCGGTGTGATGGCAGAACACGAAGGCAGGGGCCACAGCCTTCCCTTTGAAGTGACGTTCATCTATTTGGGGGCGATTCTCACCGGGGGATGGTTCATCTTCCCCAAAGCCTTTGCCGCAGCCCGTCGATTGCGGCCGGACATGAATCTTCTCATGACCGTCGCGGTCATCGGTGCCATGTGGATCGGGGAATGGCTCGAAGCTTCCGCCGTGGTATTCCTCTTTTCCCTGGCACTGCTCCTGGAATCCTGGAGTGTCGGCCAGGCGCGTCAGGCCATCTCACGTCTGATGGACCTCTCTCCACTCACCGCTCGATTTTTATCCTCGACGGAGGGTGTCCTCGAAGAACGACCGGTTGAAGATGTCCCCGTGGGAGCCACGGTGCTGGTTCGCCCCAGCGAGAAAATCCCTTTGGATGGGATGATCACGAAAGGTGAGACTTCCGTGAATCAAGCCCCGATCACGGGCGAATCCACTCCGGTTTTCAAAAAACCCGGAGATGAAATCTTCGCCGGAACCATCAACGGCGACCGGGCCATAGAGTTCCGCTCCACCAAACCTGCCTCGGACACCACTTTGGCGCGCATCATCCACATGGTCGAAGAGGCTCAGTCCAGACGTGCTCCGACGGAGCAATGGGTGGAGAAGTTCGCTCGCTTTTACACGCCGGCCATGATGGCCCTGGCCCTGGCCGTCGCGGTGGTTCCGCCAGTGGCTTTTGGAGCTGAATGGATGAAGTGGCTCTATGAAGGGCTGGTCATTCTGGTCATCGCGTGTCCCTGTGCTCTCGCCATTTCCACTCCGGTGAGCATCGTGGCGGGTCTTACCTCGGCCGCCCGAAACGGGGTCCTCATCAAAGGTGGGGCCTACCTGGAGGCCCCTGCCCGCCTCAGGGGGATCGCCTTTGACAAGACCGGCACCTTGACACGTGGCGAGCCGTCCGTGGAGCGCATTGTTCCCCTCGATGGTCACACCGCGGAAGATCTCCTGGGGTATGCCGCCGCCCTCGAAATCCACAGCACGCATCCGCTGGCACGCGCCATCCTTCATCGAGCCGAAATCCAGGGCATCACGCCTCCGCTGGCCGATGATTTCACGTCCTTTCCGGGACTTGGGGCACAGGGAACCATCGACGGCCGCCCCTATTGGATTGGGAGTCATCGCATGCTGGAGCAGACGCGAGCCGAAGTTCCTCACGTCCATCAGATGGCTGAAGAAATGGAAGACGCAGGGCATTCCCTGGTTCTCTTGTGGTGTGAGGATCATGTGTGCGGACTGATCGGTGTTGGAGACAGGCTTCGCCCTGAGGCGCGGGAGTCTGTCCGCAGACTCAAGGAGCTCGGACTGGAAAAGATCGTCATGCTCACCGGGGATAACGAAAAAACGGCCAAATCCGTGGCGGAAGCCGTCGGCGTGGATGAATATCGGGCAGGGCTGCTGCCGGAAGATAAGGTGAAAGCTGTCGCGCGACTGCGCGAAGAGTATGGTCAGGTGGCCGTTGTGGGGGATGGAGTCAATGATGCGCCCGCTATGGCGGAAGCCAGCCTTGGCATTGCCATGGGAGCCATTGGCTCGGATGCGGCCATCGAAACCGCCGACATCGCCCTCATGTCCGATGACCTGGCTAAAATCCCCTGGCTCATCCAACATTCCCGCAGGGTCTTGAGCGTCATTCGACAAAACATCGCCTTTGCGTTGGGCCTCAAAGCGCTGTTCATTCTCCTGGCCCTGGCCGGCATGGCGACTCTCTGGTCCGCCATTGCCGCGGACATGGGAGCTTCCTTGCTCGTAATTTTCAACGCCCTCGGATTGCTGCGCTCAAAGCATGATTCCAAAAAACCCGTTGAGAGCGAGATCGCGGTCCCCAGAGGATGAGCGGTTGACGGAATTTGTTATCATGCGAAGCAAGGGAAAACTGAGAACCCCGAGATGGAGCATCCAACGTGATGAACGGACAAACGCCTGAAGCCTTCGAGACCGGAACGGTGCTGAACGACAAATGGGTCATTCTCGGCTTCATAGGTCGAGGGGGAATGGGGGAGGTCTACCGGGCGCATCAGATCAATTTGGACCGGGACGTCGCCATCAAGGTGATTTCTCAAAAATGGCTTCAGGAGCTCGATGACAACGAG
>DAIQOB010000317.1:0-4058 GCA_036788075.1 Syntrophobacteraceae bacterium | reverse complement strand
AGACGCTCCAAGTCCATGTGCAGAAAGGCCAGGTCCACGGCGACGTCTCCGTAGCGGAAGCGATCGTTGAATTCAATGCAATCGATGATCTGAATGCCGTCTGAAAAATAGATGTGCTCTGCCTTCAAGTCGCCATGGCCGTCCCGTATGCGCCCTTCCCTGATTCTTTTCTCGAAAAGATCTCCGGCATTGGCGAAGAAGGCTCGACTGACCTGGCGGATGAACTCCCAGGACTCCCGGGGCACGACTTTCTCCACAAAGGGCTCGATCTGCCTGAAATTCTCTTCCATGTTGAAAGAGATCGCTTCCGCCCGACCGAACCCATCGATGGTATCGCTCTGAGCACACCGGTCATAAAAATCCGCCAGGAGTCGCCCAAGTTCCTGCATGGCCTCAGGAAGAATTTCACCGTACCGGAGCCGCCATTCCAGGCTGTCGCACTCCCGAAGTTGCTTCATCCTGACGGCGTAGTCCAGGATCTCTCCTTTCCCTTCCAGGGAAACGCCTCCGGCTGCATCTTCCGAAAGGCAAACCACCCCGGAATAAACCCCGTGGCTGAGCCGCTGGTTCAGGAGTACTTCCTGTTCGCAAAAATGTTTTCGGGCATCGAGGGACTGGAAATCCAGAAAGCCGAAATTCACAGGCTTTTTCAGCTTATAGGCCCAGAGGCCTGTCAGGAACACGACGGAAATGTGTGTCTCCCGGCGCTCCAAGCCGGAAACCGGGTGGGGATAGAAGGCGGGGTCTGCCATGGCCCGGCAGATCCTCTCGAAATGCTGTCGCGTCTCCATGAGGAGCTATTTCTCTCAAAAACGAATCATTTGAGCCGTTCGATGCAGGCATATGCGCTGTGGTTGTGGATGGATTCGAAATTTTCCACATCCACCTTGAACCACAGGACATTGGCATCGGTTTTCAGGGCTGAGGCGACATCACGCACTACATCCTCCACAAACTTGGGATTTTCGTACGCCTTCTCTGTGACGAATTTTTCGTCTGGACGTTTCAATACAGAATAGACTTCACAGGAGGCGCAATGCTCCACCAGGTGTACCAGGTCCTCGATCCAGATGAACTTCTTGAAACGGACAGCGAGGCGCACCATGCCTCTCTGGTTGTGCGCCCCATGCATGCTGATCTCTTTGGAACAGGGACAGACGGTTGTTATGGGCACATTCACCTCGAGCACCAGGTCGCACTCGTTGTTCTGGTCCAGGGACCCCGCTACACGGCAGCCATATTCCATGAGGCCGGCCGTGACGGTGATGGGCGAAAGTTTTTTGATGAAGTAAGGAAAGCTGATCTCCAGGTGAGCCGACCCGGCCTGCAGTCGAAGCTGCATTTCCTCAAGAATCGTGGAAACCTCCCGAATGTCAAGGTTTCCATGAAATTCATTTAAAATCTCGATGAATCGGCTCATATGGGTACCCTTGAACTCACGGGGCAGATTCACATACATGTTGATGCTTGCCACCGTGTGCTGAGCCCCATTGTTCTTGTCCATCACCGTGATGGGGTAGCGGATGTCCTTGACTCCTACCTTGTCAACTCTGATGTTCCTGTGATCCGTCTGACTCTGCACGTCGATCATGCAATCCCTCATGTTTTACGTTTCCCGAGAAGCGGCCACCGTCCTTAGGCTCTGCAGATTCACGGCGATTTCTTCAAAGCACTTACGGGTTTTCTCCTGCAGTTGTTCCGGAAAGATTCCCCGAAGGTCTGCTTCAATGAGGCCGTCGTCGTAAGGAATGAACCCCAGGAATCGATATTCAGGGAGACTTTCCTTGAGAAATTCGCGGTCCTTGTCACCCCGAACCTTGTTTCCCACCAGAGCAAAGTTGCTGAGGCCGATATCCATGCCCAGTTCTTTGATGCGAAGGGCTGTTTCGATACTGCGCCGTCCCGGCTCCACGACAACAATGAGGCAGTCCACAGCCTTGGACGTCCCCCGCCCCAGATGCTCGATCCCGGCTTCCATATCCATGACCACGACTTCATCACGCCTCAGGATGAGGTGCTGCACCAGATTCTTCAAGAGAACGCTCTCAGGGCAGACACACCCTGTCCCGCCTTTTTTCACTCCTCCCATAACCATCAGGCGAATGCGATCGCCGCTGGAAACTGCCAGCTTTTCGGGAAGGTCGTCCACCTGTGGATTCAATTTGAAAAAGCCCCCGAAGCTCCCGGGAACGGATTCGGTTCGCTCGGCCACGAGATCTTTCATTTTGGCGATGGGAACGATGTTCGAAGCATCCTTGATGCCCAAGCCATGTCCCAGGTTGGCATCCGGATCCGCATCGATGGCGAGTACCTTGTTACCCTGCTCCGCAAACCACTTCACCAGAAAAGCTGAAAGTGTCGTCTTTCCGACGCCACCCTTTCCACTGACTGCTATCTTCAATGCGTTTCCTCCGACAAAATCGAGCTCTCTGTGACAGAGCTCGGAATATTTATTACCGGTCACTCTGAGGGGCTGCAGCGCCTTTCTCCCCAAAGGATCACTTCACGCTTCCGGCACATCGATTCGGTGCGATGCCGCGCGAAATGCCGGACCAAGAGTTGTTCCGAGTCATTATATGTTTCCGAGTCTCTATAAATCAACCAATAGTTCCGCCAGGAGGGCGGCAACGGTTGCCGCACCGGCTCCTTTGCTTGAAATCCTTCCCAGGGGTGATTAACCAGAATTCTGTATGGCTGCATCGAACTTCCTGTGGACGGGAAACCCGGCAGTTTGCTTTCAGGGGCACTCACGCTTTCAGAGGCCTGGAGGCTGCTTCCATCTGGAGACAGTGTGACGCCCGGTGCGGCCGAAAATGTGGATCAAGGGGGAGTGGAAAGACCAATGGAGCAGTGTATCGTATTCCAGGAGGAAATGTTGTTCGAGCCGATTCATGTCCATGTGGAGGAGACCGAGCAGGATTTTTATATCGCCCGACGGGCAGCCGACACAACAGCCGCCGGCAGGGGGGACGACCCGATGCTGCTGGCATGGTTTGACCGAACGAAGGGTGAATTCTCTCCCCGAGTGGAATGAAGCAGTGCAAAGAAGCCGGGCTGGCTTCTTTATGCAGAATCCCGCGGCGGCAATATCGTTGTGAACATCAACCACGGTGAGTATGTGTTCATATACCGGGATGCATGTGATACGCATGGAAATGAGAAAAAGGAGGACATGTCGAAGCCATGAATCAAGACAGTATTCTCGTTGGCTGCGCCCATTGCGGGGCCAAGAACCGGGTTCCCAGGAATCGAGTGAGGGAGCAGGCTGTCTGCGGTAAGTGCAGGCGCCCCCTTTCAATGGCGAACCGGTATCCCGACGCGGCCGTAGAAGTAACCGACAGGGATTTCAACACGCAGATCCTGGCCTTTCCCGGGCCGGTATTTGTGTTCTTTTGGTCTCCCAATTGCGGGTACTGCAGAAGGATGCTCCCCGAGGTGGATGCGCTGGCACGGGGTTATGCCGGCCGCATCAAGTTCGCCAAGGTGCTGCTGGACCAGAACCCTGTTTCTGGCTCCAACTATGCGGTCCAGAGTGTCCCGACGCTCATTTTCATGAAAAAAGGGAGACAGGTGGATCGCGTGACGGGAGCCCTGCCCCGAATGGAGCTGGATCGCTACCTCGCCAGGCTGCTGTGAATGAAACGCATCTTAACCCGTCCTGCAGCGTAAATCCCTGGCAAGGTGGGCACCTTGGGTACCCGCCTCACCCGGGATATACCGCGCCGCAGGGAATCCATCCGTCGTATGCCCCGTCATGGCGGGGCATACGACGGCCTGAATGCCTTAGCAAAAGTTTTCTTACAAAACAAACCGTTCGCCCTGCGCCTGTCGAAGGGCACAACCAGACATGCCCTTCGACAGGCGCAGGGCGAACGGACAGCAAGACAAAATGTTAAGAAATAGTATGCTCAGGTACTTAAGTGCATGTGCCAAAGAAACCCAAATTCAATATTCACGGCACCGAGTTTTTTTCAGCCTCCTCGATCATTCGGCTTCCAGCTTACCCTGGACCTCCAGGAGGCGACGGGAAGCGACTTCGTCCGTTGAGTAATCCGGCA
>DAIQOB010000316.1:0-4071 GCA_036788075.1 Syntrophobacteraceae bacterium | reverse complement strand
CCGAAGGATTCTGAGGGTCATCAAGAAGGATGTGGAGGAAGGCTCCACCCTTTCCGAAGCCCTCAAAAAGCACCCCAAGGTTTTCGATATCCTTTTTGTAAACCTGGTCACTGCCGGCGAAATGGGTGGTATTCTGGACGTGATTCTAAACCGGCTGGCGGCGTACATCGAGAAGATCTCCAATTTAAAGAAGAAGGTCAAAGGCGCCATGACCTATCCCGGCATCGTCGTCACAGTGGCGGTCGTTGTCGTGGCTGTCATCCTCATCTATGTCATTCCCATTTTTGCCGGTCTGTTTCGGGACGCCGGTTCGTCTCTCCCGCCTCTGACCCTCTTTGTCATCAGCATCAGCGAGTTTGCCCAAAGCTATTTCCATTGGATCCTCCTGGGCCTGATCCTTCTCGTCATCGCCATCGGGCGCATCCGCAAAACGGAGAAGGGCCGGGATGCCACGGACCGGCTCCTCCTGCGCCTGCCGGTTTTCGGGATCCTTCTCCGTAAAGTGGCCGTGGCCCGATTTTCCAGGACCCTGGGAACCATGCTTTCCAGTGGGGTGCCCATATTGGACGGGCTCGACATCGTAGCGGCCTCTGCCGGAAACACCGTCATCGAGAAAGCCCTGCGGGAAGTGCGCGCCGGTATCGCCGAAGGCCTCCCCATTGCAGATCCTCTGCAGGAGACGAAAGTCTTCCCGCCCATGGTGACGCATATGATCGCCGTGGGGGAAGCCACGGGTGCCCTGGATAAAATGTTGAGTAAGATCGCCGATTTTTATGATGACGAGGTGGATGTCGCCGTAGATGCCCTGACATCGCTCCTGGAGCCCCTGCTCATCGTCTTCCTGGGGGTGACCGTCGGAGGTTTGCTGGTGGCCATGTATCTCCCCATCTTTCAATTGGCGGACGTGGTCTCCCGTGGAGCCTGAGGCGGCTTTGCAGGCAACGTTTCCAGCGGGAGATACCGCTCCCGACGTGCATACGCTGCGGCGCAGGCTCCAGGGACTGCTTTTTTTCCGTCTCCTCCTGGCCGTCCTGTTCCTGATTCTGACGCTCATCGCCCAGATCGGCAGGGAAGAGGGGCTCATGTCCGTCAGGCTTCAGCCCCTCTACTACTTTTCCTGCACCCTTTTTCTCTTCACGCTCCTGGCAGCCCTGGGATTGGATCGGGTCCGCTGCCTGCGCCGCTATGCTCAGTGGCAGCTCCTCTTCGACGTGGGGGCCGTAACGGTCCTGATCTATCTTTCCGGCGGGCTGGAGAGCTTTTTCTCATTCCTCTACATGCCGGTCATCATCAGCTCAGCCTTGCTCCTGGACGGTCGCGGGAGCCTGCTCATCGCCTCGGTCTGCAGTCTCGCCTACGGACTCCTCATGGACCTGCAGTATTTCGGATGGATCGCTCCCCTTCAGATCATCGGCGGCACGGTGCAGTTGAAGGACAGCAGCGTCTATTTCCACACCATCCTGATGAATATCGCCGGCTTTTACCTGGTGGCCTACCTGAGCGGTTACCTGGCCAGGGAACTCCACAAGTCCAGCGTGCAGGTACGGGAGCAGAAAAAGGACTTCCACCAGCTCGAAATCCTGCACCGCAATATTGTTCACAGTATGGAGAGCGGGCTCCTCACGACGGCCACCGATGGCTCCATCGTCTTTTCCAACCATGCGGCGCAGCGCATCCTGAGCCTTCCGTCCGACCGCCTGGAGGGGCAGCCTTTCTCAAAGGTCTTCCCCGACCTGGACCCCTCGTGCTGGCCGGCGAAACGTCCCCTCTCCGGGACCTCCCCCGGTGATCTGAAGCGGCGGGAAGTGGTCTACAAAAGGCCCACGGGCGAGGAGCTGTGCCTGGGATACACGGTCTCCGTCCTGCAGCAAAGAGAGGAAGGGGATGCGTCGGGATGGGTCTTCATCTTCCAGGATTTGACGCAATTGAAAGCGATGGCGGAGCATGTGCAGCGCATGGAACGACTGGCGTTTGCGGGGCGCATCGCTTCGGAAATCGCACATGAAATCAAAAATCCCCTGGCAGCCATGAGCGGGGCGGTGCAGATGCTTCAATCCGAGGCCGTGGCGGATCCTCTGCAATCGCGGCTCATGAACATCGTCGCACGGGAAATCGACCGCATCGACAGTCTGGTGAGGGACTTCCTGTGGCTTTCCCGGGGGGCCCACCAGCCGGAGAAGCTGGAAAGCGTATCCCTGTGCCGTATTGTGGAAGAAATGCTCTCCCTGATGGAATCCCGCGAAAAGATCACCCCTGCGCATCGCATCCAGACTTTCATGGAAGGGAATCCCGTCTGCCTCTTGGATGTACACCACGTGCGTCAGATCCTTTGGAACCTTATTGTGAATGCCCTGGAAGCCATGCCCGAAGGAGGAGAGCTCACCCTGGCCGTGAGCAGCGACGGCCTTGGGGATGGAGGACGGGCGGAAGCGCGTGTGGACATTCGGGACACGGGGTGCGGCATTCCCCCGGAGATCCGCGATCGAGTGTTCGAGCCCTTCTTTACCACCAAGGAGAAAGGGACCGGGCTGGGCCTCGGCATCGTCTACCAGCTGGTGGAAAGGGCCGGGGGCCGCATCGAAATCACCCACAACGAACTTTCAGGGACCACCTTTTCACTTTTTTTCCCCTCAAATGTTTCTTTGCCTCTTGCCAACTGATCCGGAAGAGATTATAAGCACTCATTGAAAGCGAGTGCTAATAGGTTCTTCAAATCCTCACCAGGATCGGTGACCTTAGTGGTTCGAAATGGATCCAAACCCAACAAAAAACTTGAAAGGAGTCAATGCAATGAAGCTTAGACCGCTCAATGATCGTGTTGTTGTCAAACGTCTGGAAGAAGAAACCAAGACTGCGGGAGGCATCATCATTCCCGATACGGCCAAGGAAAAACCCATCCAGGGTGAAGTGCTGGCCGTGGGCAACGGCAAAGTGATGGAAGACGGCTCCCGTCGCGCTTTGGATGTCAAAGCCGGTGACACGGTGCTTTTCGGCAAGTACGCCGGAACCGACATCAAGGTGGAAGGCGAAGAGCTTCTGATCATGCGGGAAGACGATATTCTGGCCATCATTGAAAAATAGTCTCATTTTCTGATCGCATATCCATCCGGAGTGATGGGAGCGCATCTTTTTGAAGGAGGAATATTTCATGGCGAAACAACTGATCTACGATGTAAAAGCGAGAGAAGCACTGCTCAAGGGCGTCAATACGCTTGCCGATGCCGTCAAGGTAACCCTCGGTCCCAAGGGCCGCAATGTTGTCATCGAAAAAGCCTTCGGCGGCCCCAACGTCACCAAGGACGGCGTGACCGTGGCCAAGGAAATCGAACTGGAAGACAAGTTCGAGAACATGGGCGCCCAGATGGTGAAGGAAGTGGCGAGCAAGACCAGTGACGTCGCCGGCGACGGCACCACCACCGCCACGATTCTCGCACAGTCTATCTACTATGAAGGCTCCAAGCTGGTGGCAGCCGGTGCCAACCCCATGGCCCTCAAGCGCGGCATCGAAAAAACGGTCCAGACGGTCATCGATGAGCTGAGGAAAATCAGCAAGCCCACCAAGGATCAGAAAGAAATCGCCCAGGTCGGCACCATTTCCGCCAACAACGATTCCACCATCGGTAACATCATTGCCGAAGCCATGAACAAGGTGGGAAAAGAAGGCGTCATCACCGTGGAAGAAGCCAAGGCCATGGAAACCACTCTGGAAGTGGTGGAAGGCATGCAGTTCGACCGCGGGTATATCTCCCCTTATTTCGTCACCGATCCCGAGAAGATGGAAGTCTTGCTGAGCGATCCCGTCATCCTCATCAACGAGAAGAAGGTCAGCAACATGAAGGACCTGCTCCCCGTTCTGGAGCAGATCGCCAAGATGGGACGCCCCCTGCTCATCATCGCTGAAGACGTCGAAGGCGAAGCGCTGGCGACCCTGGTGGTCAACAAGCTGCGCGGCACGCTCCAGGTCTGCGCCGTCAAAGCTCCCGGCTTCGGTGATCGCCGCAAAGCCATGCTGGACGACATCGCCATCCTGACGGGCGGCCAGGTCATCAGCGAAGAAAAGGGCATCAAGCT
>DAIQOB010000315.1:0-4074 GCA_036788075.1 Syntrophobacteraceae bacterium | reverse complement strand
TGTGCGCCTTGGCCCTCCCCATCAATTGGAGAACATCGTCATGGGAAAGATTCCCCAGGAAACGGTGCCGCCCGTTGGACGCCCTCCGACAATGCTCATAATAACCACGGTGCATAGGGCGCAAGCCTCCAATAAAGGTCACGGAGAGAGAGGAACCTTTGAGCGCATCGATCAGTGCCAGCTGGTTTTTACGGGGACAGAAATGTCCGACGCACAGAATCAAATCCCGCTCGTTCCAGGGAAGCCTTGGGAAGGATCCACATTTTCTATCGTCCACCACGTTGGGAACGACGAGGATCGGTACATTGGATGACTTCTCAGCCCTCAGAATTGCGGCTTCACTCGGTGAATTCGGCAAAAGCATGCTCACGCCGTTGAGCATCGCTTCCCTGCAGTTGAGCCATCCGGTTCTCAAGGCAGCGGCAATAAATCGCTTGTAAAGATTTGAACCCGTTCTCACCGCATTAAAAAAACGGATCCAATTCTTGCCATCTTCTTTGAAACCTCTCAGCCATTTCGCCCCGTTGCTTTTCAGAGGCAAATGATTACATGGCCAGTATATGGGCGAGAGCAGGATCGGCTTTCCACTTTTTCGGGCCATTTGGAACAGGAGCCAGGTGTCGTGGCATCGTTCCAGATGCCACAGGTGGATCACATCAAAAAGGGAAGAGTCCAGTCCCGGATCACTGGAAAGAGTGACCTCGCAGCCCAGTTCACGCAGCATTGCTGCAGAACTATGGAGTTGCACCGTATCCCCACCGGGGTAGGAGTGAAAATCCGGGCGCACCCAAAACAATACATTTAAGTTCAGACGTTCCATCTGCAACCTCGGCAGTCCTGGAGCCCTTTCCGCAGCGCCATCCCTCAGGACAGGCTTCTGACCATTTTTTCGGCCTGAGACCGCCAACTGTATCCGGCAGCAAAGCTCCGTCGTTTCTCCTGGTCCAAATCCTTTTCGCTGAAGGCCTTCCGGATGGATTGGACAAACGCCTCGCGTGTGAGTCCATAATAGATGGGTGCAGTGCTGTTAAAATTCACGGAACTGACAACGGGCTTCCCCAATGCCAGGTACTCGTACAATTTCAGGGGATCGGCGCATTCGGAGACGATATCCTGCTTGAAGGGAATTAGACACACGTCCATGCCGGCAATCTGCTCGGGCACTCTTTCAAAGGAGACGGGAGGCAGGAGTCTCATGTTGCCGATAGCAAGCAACCTGTCCACAGGAACCTGACGGCGCGTGGGTCCGAGCAGGACAAAATCCATGTCCGTCAAGGCATCGGCGGCATGGGCGATAAACTCCTGATCCACCCACTCATAAATGGCTCCAATGAAGCCGATCCGCGGCCGATCGTGCGGTTTGACCACCGGCGAGAGCTTCAACCAGGTATCAGGGACCCCATTGGGAATCAAATGGATATTCTTTCCTCCGATGTCTTTCAATTCTTCTTTCAAACGGGGATTGATGATGAAAATGTGGTGACATGCGGCGATGAGAGCGTGCTCCCATGCCCTCATCTGCTCCACATGCGTCGCACCGCAGTGGACGGAAATATGGTCGATGCAGTCGTAAGAAAGGGTCTTGAAGGGAAGGCGGGTCAGAAGAGGCGTCCACCAGGGATTGGAAACGATGCCATGCACTTTTTCCACTGATCCAAAGGCCCGGTGGAGAAAGGCACCCGCAGCAGTGCGCCACGCTTTTCCCACCCAGGAACTCATGAGCGCATAACTGCCCGGGAAAGGGGGCAAAGTCACCACTTGGACCTTGCCACAGCATGCCGTCCTGAAGGGGGGCAAACGACTGTTCCGAACACTGGGCATTTCCACGAACCAGACGTCATGGCCCAGTTCGGCCAGTTCCAGGGCCAGCTGCTTGGTCCTGCCGCTGATGATGGAATGGTAGCGGACTGCGGCAAAGAATGCGATTTTCAATGGAAAAGGTACCTCTGTTTCAGGACTTCAACAATTCGCCCGGCAGCCCGACCATCCCCGTAAGGATTGTGCGCACGAGCCATGGACTCGTAATAGGCATCATCGTCCAAGAGCTTTTCTGCATAGGCTGCGATCTTATCCCGATGGGGACCCACCAGCACCACCGTTCCGGCCTCAACCGCCTCGCGCCTTTCAGTGGTATCCCGCATGACCAGAACGGGTTTCCCCAGGGAAGGCGCCTCTTCCTGTACTCCACCGGAATCGGTGAGGATCAAATAGCTCCGTCGCATCAGGTAGATGAAAGAAAGATAATCCAGCGGCTCAATGAGATGCACGTCTTTCTCACCTTTTAAAATTTCATTCACCGGCTTGCGGACATTCGGATTCAAATGCACCGGATAGACAATTTGCACGCTTTCTCTCCGGGCAAGCTCGCGAATAGCATGGCAGATATCGAGAAAACCTTCGCCGAAATTTTCACGGCGATGCCCCGTAACAAGAATCAGCCGCTTTTGGGGATGAAGAAAGCCGAATTTTTCCGAAAATTGCCGGGGCAACTGCTCATGGCCATCGATATAGCTCAAGGCATCGAACAATGCATCCACCACGGTGTTCCCCGTTACAAAAACATCATGGATGTCGACATTTTCTTTCAGCAGATTTTGTTTCGCCAGCTCTGTAGGGGCAAAATGAAGCATAGACAACCGGGAAGCCAGACAGCGGTTCATCTCCTCCGGAAAGGGTGAATAACGACAGCCCGTACGCAGTCCCGCCTCCACATGGCCCACATCGATTTTTTCGTAAAATGCCGCCAGAGCAGCAGCAAAAACCGTCGTGGTGTCTCCCTGCACCAGGACACAATCCGGTTTCCATTGGGCAAAAACATCCTGCATCCCCTGCAAAACCTTGCAGGTGAGACCGGTGAGCGTCTGGTTGGAGCTCATCACCTCCAAGTCGAAATCCGCTGTGAGGCCGAAAATTTTCATCACCTGGTCCAGCATCTCTCGATGCTGTCCCGTCAGGCAGACTCTTGTGTCAAAACCCTCGGCTCGTTTCAATCCTTTGACCACTGGAGCCATCTTAATGGCTTCGGGACGTGTGCCAAAGACAACCAGAACTTTTGCTATCTTTTCCTTTTCCATTCCTGTCCATTGCAATTTCTCCCCCATTTTCTACAAAGAGGGTTGGGGGGATTTTCAGTTTCGAAAATTCTACTCCATACTGTATCCTATTTGAAGCCGACATGTTCTTGGACAAATTCATCCAGGACGCGGGCCCTGCACTGCCAGGTATTTTGCAAGGCCAGGTGCTTCAGCTTTTCCTTGAACTCCGCGTTTTTCGATTGTTCCAGGGCCTCATCGATGGCGAGGCAAAATGCGGCAGGGTTTTCACCCACGAAAACCTCAGGATAGACGAGACATTCCAGAAGATCCGCCGTGACGACGACCGGTTTTTCCAGGGCGAAATATTCAAACAGCTTGAGGGGGGATGTGGATTTGGCCACAGACCCCCGCTCAAAGGGGATAATGGCGACGTCGAAGTGGAGCGCGTAGTAGGGGAGCACATCATAGTGGACCACTCCCAACCAGTGACAGTTGGGCAAATGTGAGGGAAGCAAACTGCTCCCGCCGTAGTAGTCCGGCCCTATGAATACGAAATCATAGTCGGGCTTCGACGCGATGACTTCTTTCAAGAGATCGTAATCCAGCCAATGTGCCAATGCGCCAAAGTAGCCGACGATGGGGCGCCCTTTGTCCAATATATATTTCATGATCGTGGAAACGTGCTGCCGGGGGTTGGGATGCTGCATTGCCTCAATATAATGGTTGCAGTTGACTCCATTGGGGACCAGAGCGATCCGATCACTGGGAATTTCCAGTGCAAGCTCATCATAAAGCATCTTCGCCGATCCGACAAACAGGTGCTCTTCTTTGCCCTCCTTCACGCATTCGAATAATCTCGACAGGTCCTTGACCCCTTCTCCGCTTATTTTGGGATCGATGTGATCGATGTACTCGTATAGAATGGTGTTGTTTCGCTCCCGGAGCTTTGGGACTGCACCCGTTTTCCCTCCCCACCACGGTGATGTCGAATAAATGGAGATGATGGAATCCTTCAGATCCCTGCAAATAAAATCAAGTA
>DAIQOB010000314.1:0-4083 GCA_036788075.1 Syntrophobacteraceae bacterium | reverse complement strand
AGGCTCAGGGCGAACGGTTTGTTTTGTTAGAAAACTTTTGCTAAGGTACTTAAGTTAACGCCCATCGCACGGGGAAGCGAGGGAGGATTTCAAAACAGATCTCCTGGCCGGTCATCTCCACGGCATGACGCGGGAGTCTACCGGACCGCCAGCAGGCTCAAGGCGGGGAGATAGGTGATGACGGCCAGGCTCAGCAGCAGAATGACCAGGAAAGGAAGGGACGCTTTGTAAAGATGCACGATGGATTTCTCGAAGCGCAGGCTGGCGATGAAAAGACTCATGCCGATGGGAGGTGTGGAATACCCGATCTGGAGGTTGGCGAGAAAAATGATCCCCAGGTGGACGAGGTTGACATCGTAGCTGATGGCCAGGGGAATGATGAGCGGCGCCACGATGACGAGGGCGGAAAACACGTCCAGCAGGCAGCCCACCACCAGCAGGAAGATATTGAGGATCAGGAGGAAAAGGTACTTGTTGCTGACATAAGCCTGCATGAGCCCGAGGATCTTGTTGGGCACCTGCTGGTCGATGAGAAAGGCATTGAAAGCGAGCGACGCACCCAAAATGATGATGATGCCGCCCACCATCATGGATGTCTTGAGGATGACCGAGGGGATGTCTTTCAGCTTCACTTCCCGGTGAATGATCATCTCCACCACGAGGACATAGAAGGCCGTCACGGCGGCCGCTTCACTGACGGCCAGGAACCCACTGAAGATTCCCCCAAAGAGCACGACGGGCAGGAAAATCTCCCACATGGCTTCCCGCGTTGCCGACGCCAGTTCCCGGAAGTTGAAACGGGTTTTGCTCCCTGTCGTACCGAATCGCAGGGCGGCATACATGCTGTAGAGGGAAAGGAGGACCACCATCAGGATTCCCGGGGCGATGCCGGCCAGGAAAAGGTCCGATATTTTGGTGTCCGAAACCACACCGTAGATGATCAGCGGGAGGCTTGGCGGGAAAAGGAGCCCCAGGCTTCCTGCCGTGGTGATGAGTCCGAGGGAAAATTTGTCTTTGTACCCATCTTCGAGCAGGGCAGGATAGAGCAGTCCGCCCAGGGCCACGATGGTCACTCCCGACGCTCCTGTGAGTGCCGTGAAAAACGCGCAGCAGAGGAGAGAGACGATGGCCAGTCCACCGGGTGTCCGCCCCAAAAGAGCGGCGGAAAATCGCACGAGCCTCCTGCTGGCCCCGCTTTCGGCCAGCACATACCCCGCGAAGGCGAAAAGCAGCAGCGCAATGAGCATGGGATTGGCTGCCAGCCGATACATCTCGATGATGACGATGGAAAGGTCCACATCCAGGAAATAGAAGCTGAGAAAAGCTGCCCCGGCGATGACAATGAAAAGCGGGACTCCCGATAAAGCCAGAACCCCCAACAGAAGACTCAGGAGAGCTTGCATGTTTCTCCGCCGTTTCGCCCCGAGGAGAGGCAGAAGATGAGCCGATGCGCATAACGAAGGGACATGACGGCAAAACCGAAGGGAAAGATGGCCTCGAGCCACCAGTAGGGAATGGAAGAAAAAGCGAAATTTCCTGCCCCTTTTTCACT
Source organism: Syntrophobacteraceae bacterium (assembly GCA_036788075.1). Classification (GTDB taxonomy): domain Bacteria; phylum Desulfobacterota; class Syntrophobacteria; order Syntrophobacterales; family Syntrophobacteraceae; genus Desulforhabdus. Next base: position 2,531 of record DAIQOB010000314.1, on the reverse strand, counting down.
GATGACAAAAACCCAGGATTCGTAGCACAGAAGGAGGCTCACCAGGAAGGAAAACAGCTCGCTCACCAGCCCAAGCACGGTCTTTCCCGCTCCGGGGAGCAGCCTGGGGAGGATATCGATGGCGATGTGCTTGTTTTCGGCCGTCGCGCGCGCGGTCCCCAGGAGGCTCACCCAGAGCACGATATGCCGCAGGAGCGTGTCGCCCCAGACAATGCCCATGGAGAAAAAATTCCGGAGCACGATCTGGAGCAGGGAAAACCCCGTGAGGAACAAAACGAGCCCCACCAGGATCCACTTCTCGAGGGTCCCGTACCACCGGCTCAAAGCCGCCCATTTAACCAGCATAGCGGAAGCCGCTGCTCATGGTTTTGAAGGGTGCTGGGCACGGTATTCCGCCAGTGCAGCCCTGACCTTGCTCACCGCCGCCGGAGGCAGAAACTTGGCATCCAGGCCGGCCATGGCTTCATCGCTCAGGTCCTTGAACCCCTTCACATGAGCCGCATCGGGCGTCACCTTTTGCACCCCCCGCTTCAGGATGATCTGAATGGCTTCATCATTGTCTTTGCGGGTTTTTTCATTGAGGCGCTGCAGGTGGGCGGCGCAAACCTTCCTGACGGTTTCCTGCAGGGGGGCCGGCATCTTGGCCATGATCTTCCTGTCCACCAGGAGCGCCCCGCCGATGTAAGAGAGGGGAAGGTCCGTGAAGTATTTGACCTGGGTATTCCACTGGGTGACGAGGGCGTAGTAGGGTGAATTGTACACAACATCCAGGAGATGCGTCTGCAGAGCCACGAGGACGTCCGGGAGCCCAATGGCCACGGTCGAAACCCCGGCCCGGTCGATCATGGCCTGGGACATGGGCATATTGGCTTTGGCCCAGACCTTTTTGCCCTTCAAATCCTCCAGACCGGCGATGGGGGAGGTGGACATGAAATAGAGAAATCCCAGTTCCGGCCAGCCCAGGACTTCGTAACCCTCCTTTAGGAGCGCAGCCTTGAAGTCCGGCTCCATTTTTTCCATGACGTAATCCACCTCCCCATAATTGCTGAATAGGAAGGGGATCTGGAGCGATCGAAGCGCCGGATCCATATCGGTGAGGGCGGTGGCCGTGAAGACCGCAGCATGGACGAGGCCGACCCGGAGCTTTCTGAGGACATCCTCTTCGTCCCCCATGACAAACCCCGAGAACATCTTGAACCCCACCTTGCCCCCCGTCTCCCGTATCACTTCGGCGTTCATTTCGTTGAAAACCTGCATGAGGGAGCTGTTTTCAGGGGCCAGGGTGGCCAGCTTGATTTCGAACTCGGGCTTGTTCTCGGCAGATGCCGAAGCCGGCGGCAGTATCGCCACCACCGCCAGGATGCAAAAAAGGCAGCATGCACTGCGCGTCAGTCTGTTGCTGATCGATTTACCAATGGTTTCAAGGAGTCTTTTCAAAATATTCCTCCGTCTTGGAAAGGAGCCTTCCGGCTTTTTCCTGGGCCAGCACGTTGCTCAGGGTGAGGTCGGGAACTTCATCGGGAGAGGCCGCCAGGACTTCCTTCAGAGTCGTCACGAAAAGATCGCGATTCCCCGCCCCCCTCGCATAATATTGAGCATAAAGGACTTTCGCCGCCAGGGTCTTGTCGCTCCCCAGGGCGAAGGCCTTCTGAAAATGCTCCTTCGACTCGGCCAGATCTCCCCCCAGGGAGGGAGGCTTGGCGGCCAGGTAGACCCCCATGAGCAGGTGAGGCCCCCCGTAGTGGTACGTTTCATCCAGTTCCAGGAGTCGCTTCATGAGCACCTCCAGGGCGAGAAGGTCCGCAACGGCTTCCACGCTGCTGATATTGGTGCTGATCCAGCCGGCCCAGGCATTGGCCGTCCAGAAAAGAGCCGGCATATCCTTCCGGGTGTACTGCTTCAGGAACTGGTCGAATTCCTGCACAGTCCCCGCCACCGAACGTCCGAAATCCCCGCGGGATGATAGGGCACGAAATCCATAGTCTTTGGCCTTTTTGTAGAGGATTTCGGCTTCCTTGCTCTGTTCGTCCGTCAGAAAGGAAGAAGCATAGGTAGCATATCCCTGGCAGCCGGCAATGAGAAGCTCTTTGTTGTCGGGAGCAGCCTCGATGAGCCCGTCCAGGAGCATGAGGTAGGCGGGCATTCCCTGCTGTACGATGGTGGGACTGGTTTGGCGGGCTGCAGCCCGTCCCACATCCTGCACCGTGAGGGCCACAGCGCCCACCCGAGCCTGTTTCATGGGGAGGCAACCTGCAACGGACACGACCATTATTCCCAGGCAGAAAGCCAGACAGCGACCGGCGGGAGTGAATTGAAGGAGCATTGGACCGACATCCCTCCATAAAGTTGATGATCCATACCACATTTGCCCACATCGGCAAGGTTAATACTTATTGGTTGAAAATGGGTTTGTCAAGAATCACGGCTTGAAGCCGCAGGGCAATTGCACGAAATAGCTGTTGACATGGGGCAAAGGGCAATAAAACGGCTCGCACAAAGGGGCAGATGTATTTCATGCACCTGACTCCACT
>DAIQOB010000313.1:0-4083 GCA_036788075.1 Syntrophobacteraceae bacterium | reverse complement strand
CTGAATCAACTTTCGTCAATCCGGCGAAAGCCGGAATCCAGGAAAATAAAGACTTCTTGGACCTCGGTTCTCACCGGGGTGGCGTTAAGTCAACAACATTGCTCTTCATGGCCCGCCCGGGATTTTCCTGCGGTTTTGCGCGATGGTCGCAGCGAGCTGGATCGCAGCTAGTAGGCTGTGAGGCTGAGCTTTTCCCGTCCCTGCGATATCGTAGGCTGTCCCGTGATCGACGGAAGTGCGTACGATGGGGAGCCCCAGGGTCACGTTCACCGCATCGTAGAAATGGACGAGCTTGACGGGGATCAGCCCCTGGTCGTGATACATGGCGATGACGGCATCGAATTCGCCTTCATAGGCACGGTGAAAAAGCGTATCGGGCGAATAGGGGCCGCTCACCCGACAAAATGAACCGCTGAACGAGCGAATGACGGGCTCGATGATATCGTTTTCTTCGTTGCCGAAGCGCCCCGCTTCTCCCGCATGAGGATTGAGGGCAGCGACGGCCAGGCGGGGAACGGACAGGCCAAAATCCCTGTGCAGGGCATGTGCCGTGATCTCTATGGTTTGGCGCAGCGTTTCGGGCGTCAGCAGGCCGGGGACATGGACAAGGGCATGATGGATGGTGGCGAGAGCGACCCGCAGGCGCGGCCCCGCCAGCATCATCACCACGTGAGGGGTATGGGTCAGTTCCTGGAGAAATTCCGTATGGCCGGGAAAAGCAAAGCCGTTCAGGTGAAGGTTGGCCTTGTGGATGGGACAGGTCACCATGGCGTCGATCTTGCCCTCCATGGCCCAGGAAACGGCAATGCGGATGCTTTGGACGATGGAATGGCAGGCCGCCGGTGTCGGGCGTCCGTAGGCGATGTCATCGAGGCCCAGGGAACTCGGTGATTTCACATAGAGGATCTCATTCTCGGAGAATGTGGGAACCTCCGAAGGATCCTCCACCGTTTGAATCCGGAAAGGAGCACCCACCAGGTCGATGGCCCTTCGCACAGCCAGCCTGTCGCCAATGACCAATGGTAAAGCTTCGGAACTGTCTTTCCGCTTGGCAAGAGCCTTGACGATGACCTCAGGTCCAACCCCGCAGGGGTCTCCCAGGGTGACGGCAAGGCATGGCCTGAAGGGCATGCCTGGTGGCATTGGGCATTCCTCGCTGCAGAGTCTTGAAATGTGTCGATGGAAAATCGGACGCCAACCAGGTGGAGGCTGGCCGATAGACGATGATAAGAACCGAAACATCAGGGTTTATCACCGTCTTCAGCGCGCGTTAGCCAGCGTCCGTCAGCGTCCCGTTCCTGCCTTGAAATATATGCACATGAAAGGGATGCTGGCGGAAAAACTTGCAGGATCAACTGCCGTACCATGCATCGATGAGAGGGCCCACATCAAAGCTTTTCACCTGGGTTTGTCCCTGGAACCAGCTGTTGACCTTTTCCCGGTCTTCTTCCGTAACAGACCCGCGCGTGGCATCGAGAATCACCAGGCCTTCCCAGGAATCTCCGTATCCACCGCCCCCGAACAAGAGCCCGTTGGCTTCAATGGCTTTGGAGAGGAAGTCGTCCAGCAGTTCATTGCACTTCTCGGCCGGAAGGTCTTGGGCGAATTCGAACCGAACCAAGAAACCGAGCTCTTTGAATTCTCCTACGCGAAGCTTCTTTCTCAATCTTTTCTTGCGGCGCATGTGTATCCTTTCTTGAAAGTCTTAAAGTTGAGTTCAAAAACGGCGGCTATCCGATATTCAACATTCTTTCAACAGCATCCAGCGCCCTGATGCGAATTTCTTCAGGGACGCTGACCCGTGGTTGCAGCGTTTCCATGGCGCGGAGGACATCCTCCAGGGACGTCTTTTTCATGTCCGGGCAGACCATCGTATCGGAAAAGGAGTAAAAACGTTTTTCAGGATTCTTCTTCCGCATGGGATGGAGAATCCCTTCTTCCGTCCCGATGATGAAGGCCTCGTGGGAGCTTTCTGCCACAAAGCGGAGCATTCCCGATGTGCTCTGGACCATGTCCGCAAGATCCAGGATTTCCGGAGGACACTCGGGGTGCGCCAGGAAGAGAGCGTCAGGATGCTCCTTCTTCTTTTCCTGGACGGCTTCTACTGTCAGGTTGTGGTGGATGGGGCAGTAGCCATTCCAGTGGTAGACCTTTTTTCGAGTGTGCCGCGCGGTGTATTTGGCGAGGTTCTGATCGGGAGCCATATAGACGGCATCATGCTCCTTGAAGGATTCCACCACGTGAATGGAATTGGCGGAGGTGCAGCACACTGTACTTTCGGCTTTGACGGCGGCTGTGGAATTCACGTAGGTGACGATGGGGATTTCCGGATGCTCCGCACGTACGGCTCGGACGTCGTCCGGGGTGATCATGTCCGCCATGGGGCAGCCCGCATCCAGTCGCGGCAGGAGGACGGTTTTGCCTGGATTGAGGATGGCGGCCGTTTCAGCCATGAAGGCGACTCCACAAAAAACGATGATGTCTGCGGTGGTGGATGCCGCCTTCCGGCTGAGTTCGAGAGAATCCCCGGTCATATCAGCAATATCCTGGATGGCCGGGGGCTGATAATTGTGGGCCAGAATGACGGCGTTCTTTTGCTGTTTTAAACGCAGAATGTTCCGGATCAGGTCTTCTTGGTTCATGAGGGGTCCTATTTCGATGGGAGCTTTGCTTTGAGCTTCTGGATCTCTGAAGGGTTCAACTCACGTCCTTCGCTGTCGACCACCACCGCCGCGGGTGGAATATCCAGCTCGAACAGTTTATGGTCCAAACTCGCTTCGGGCTTCTGAGTCTCGAGGACGATGCGATTGGTGTTCCCCAGGGCATCACGGCTTTCGATGCTGAGAATCCGGTAGGTTGCCAGATCCACCCACAGGAGCAGGGACTGGATGTTGGGGTCCTCCTGGCGGGGGATGAGCCGGAGCACGGCTGCGTCCTGAGTGGTCTGCTTGGAATCGAGGTTGACTTCGAAGTTTTTCCTCAGTTCCACCATTCCGTCGAAAAATGTCTGAGCCAGGGGAGATGAAAAGAAAGTCCCGGCGTCGAACAGGGAAAACTGCTTCTCCGAGGGGACATAGAGCCATGCCAGTTCATGATTGGCGACGAAGACCTGTGCTTCGGGCTCTGTATATTCCCAGCGCATCTGGCGAGGCTTTTCGTAGTAAAGCACTCCCGAGGCTTCCGTTTTCATGGTCCCGGCGGCAGCCGAAGCCGTCGTCTGTCGGAAATGCGCCGTAAAGGCGTTGATGCCCTTGTAATAGGATTCCGTCTTTTTCAGGATATCGCCCAGCACCAGCCGATCGGAGGCGTGGGCCGTGCACACGGAGAAGAGGCCTCCCAGGCATACGACACCTGCCCAATACAAAACCAACCTTTTCAGGTTTCCTTTTTTCATCAATTTCTCGCTTTGACTCTCTAGCTCTACGGTTTTCCCGTCATGAGGCACTTCTACCAAGGACCTCCCGTGGTTTGACTCCATCGGATGCACCCACGATGCCCTGCTGCTCCATCATTTCGATCATCCGGGCTGCACGGTTGTATCCTACCCTAAGCCTTCTTTGCAACATGGAAATCGATGCCTGCCGGGTTTCCAGCACGAGCTCGATGGCTTCCTCGTATTTCTCGTCCAGCTCCTCTTCCTGAGTCCCGTCGGATAAGGTCTGCTCCTGGAAGTTCACCCGCTCGCCCAGCGGGTCTTCGGCCGGCTGCTGCCCTTGCCAGAACTGGGTGAGTTGCAGCACTTCGCCATCGGAGATGAAAGCCCCGTGGATGCGCTGTACCTTGGCTGTTCCCGGAGGCAGAAAGAGCATGTCCCCCGATCCCAGCAGGCTCTCGGCGCCTGAGCCGTCCAGAATGGTGCGCGAATCGATGCGCGAAGAGACCTGGAAGGAAATGCGGGTGGGGATGTTGGCTTTGATGATGCCCGTGAGAACATCCACCGAAGGTCGCTGAGTGGCCAGGATGAGATGGATTCCGCAGGCCCGGGCCATTTGAGCGAGCCGGGTGATGGATTCTTCCACCTCGCGGGAGGCGACCATCATCAGGTCAGCCATTTCGTCGATAATCACGACGATATACGGCATC
>DAIQOB010000312.1:0-4094 GCA_036788075.1 Syntrophobacteraceae bacterium | reverse complement strand
TCAGCCGCGTCGCTGGATCAACTCCGGCGGCCTCGGCACGATGGGCTTCGGCCTCCCCGCAGCCGTGGGCTCCCAAATAGGCCGTCCTCACCAGCAGACCATCCTGGTGACGGGCGACGGGAGCTTTCAGATGACCATGCAGGAGCTCGGCACCATGATGGAGCAGGGGTTGCCCATCAAAATCTTTATCTTAAACAACTCCGTCCTGGGAATGGTCCGGCAGATCCAGGAATTTTACTACCAGGCGCGCTACATGGCGGTCAATTTCAAATTTCACCCTGATTTCGCCGCGTTGGCCGGGGCTTACAGCATCCCCGGCTACACCGTGCAGACCGAGGAAGAACTTCAGAATGTGCTTCCGGAGGTTCTCGCCACTCCCGGCCCGGCCCTCGTCAACTGCCTGATTCCTGCGGATGAAAATGTGACCCCCATGGTCATGGCGGGCAAAGGAATTCATGAAGCCATTGAATGCTGAAGTAAAGAAAAATATCCCCGCTGAGGATGGAAGCCCGGTCCTTCCATCCCTTGGCTATAAGAACATCGTGAATTTTTTCTTCGAACTGGGAATGCTCAAAAAGACCCCCCGATCCGGGTTTCAGTTTCTCGGATCGGGGAAAGAATCGGTGGCGGAGCATTCTTTCCGCGTCGCCCTCATCGGCTACACCCTTGCACGCATGGCCGGGAACGTAGACCCCTTCCGCATCGTCACGCTCTGCCTGTTCCACGATGTCCCCGAAGCGCGTACAGGGGATATGAATTACGTCAACAAGCGGTATGTGGAAGTCGACGAAAAAAAGGCCATCCATCACCTGGCGCAGACTCTGCCTTTCGGCGCCGATTTCGAATCCCTCATGGAGGAATACAGGAAGGACGAAACGGAAGAGGCCAGGCTCGTGCACGACGCCGATCAGCTGGATCTCATCCTGGAGCTTAAGGAGCAAAGCGATCTGGGCAATGCCTATGCCCCCAAATGGATCCACTTTGCTCAGAAGCGCCTGAGAACGGACATCGCACGGGAGCTGGCCGATGAAATCCTTCGCACGGATTCCACCGCCTGGTGGTTCGAAGGGCACGACCACTGGTGGCATCCGCACGAAGAGACCTGATCCTCAGGAGGGATCTTTCTTTTTGCGGTCCAGCAGAGAGACCACCTTTCCCTTTCCCGCTCCCGGCGAGGCAGCCGGAGGGGACTTCGCATCCCCTGGGGCCTCCCGGGACGCCTCTTCCCCTTCCTGGCCTGCAAAGTCCTCCACGGGGCCGGTTTCCCCGCTTAAACCCTCGGGGGATACCACCTTTTCGATCCTCATGGCGCGGCCTCCCATAGTGAATTCCTCACCATTGATATAGGCTTCCCGCAGGATCCAGGTGATCACCAGGAGCGGCACCTGCAGCACCAGCATCTTCAGCTGGAACCATTCCGGCTTGATATCGGGAGCAATGTCCTCGATGCGCGCAAAAAAGGCCGGAGAGCCTTCCATGTAAACCAGTACGAGATCTCCTACCTGGGTCATGTCCGTTTGTCCTTTCCCGAATGATGATGATACAGAAGGGGATTTCATCTCCGGTTCATGTAATTTTCATCCAGCACCGCCGGCACCAGAGGCAGCCTTTTTAAAGGCGGCATGTTGAATCCAAAAAGTTGTTCCAGGAAATACTCCACGATCCTGAAGGTGACCCCCCAGAGTATCTCCGTCTGGCCCTGGTATGGATAGAGGAAACATGGGAAATCTTTGGTATCCCAATGGATCTCCTTTTCCAGAGATGCAGGCACATAGAGTCGATACCGTGCATACTGAAAGGGATTCAACAGGGAACGGAGGGGAATGGCTACGACCTTCTCCACTTCCCAGCTGGGGATGAATTTCTTCTGGTAGGAAACCCATCCCACCATGGGGTGGATGATGCGTTGAAAGAGGAGCAGGCACTGCGCCGGCAGAGGACCCAGGAAACGGGTGAAAAAGGGATTGAGGCGCATTTCCTCCCAGCTTTCCCTCAGTCCCGCTGCCAGAAGGAGAGACATGAGCCGTGCATGCTGAGGCTGCTCCGACCGGTAGTGCTCCCAGTGCGGCCAGCGAGAGAGGGGTGAGCCGGGAAGCCATAACAATTTGGCCAGGTAGGGGTCCAGACTTTTCTCCACCGTCCCGCCGGGACAGCATAGATCCCCGGGCTGCGGTACTTTCGAGGACCGCTTGTTGAGAATGATACAGACCTCGGGAGTCTCTCCCTCCCGCACGGCCTGACGCCCCAGCAGCAGCATCACGCTGGATGAAGCCACTCCACGGCAGTCATCTATCTGAAACAGAGCAGTTCCATCACAGTGCTTTCCCAGCACCCGAAGAATATGCGACTGCAGCAGCCCGGGATTCTCAATCAAAGCGGAGTCTAGCCTATGCGTCCCATCCAGGACAGCCATTCCTGCCATTTTTCATCCAGACGTTTTGGGGATATACGCAAGCGGGTTTTTATCTCCGGAGCGAACAAGCTGATTTTGAGCTCCTCCAGCATCCAGCGGAATTCGTTCGCAAGCCGAAAACCTTCGGCCCCCTGCTGCAGGGAAACCGTACGCACCATCTCTTCCAGGCGCTTCTGGTGGAGAAGCAGGGGCTCCCCTTTTATCCGATCTTTCTCAGGGTTGACGTAAACCCGTTCGCCACGCAGTTGAAGAGCCTTCAGATAGCGGGGCAGCTCCCGGATACGCTCCTGATCATAATGGTCCAGAAAATCCCCGGGCACAAGTTTATTCAATTCGTCCATGAGGAGATCCAGGCGATGGATGACGGCACCATTGCCGGCCGCCATGCGGCGAAAACGGTCGAGGGAATAGCGCACGGCATGGCGTTCCTGGATGGCCTGGAGGATTTCGTCCAGCAGTGTACGGCCGAGAGCTCCCAGGGAGCCTTTCAGACGCTCCACGGTTTCCATAAATTGCTTCCGATCCGGCTGCTGCGGGGCACTCAGTCCAAAGAGCTCCCGTAACAAATGCTTGTGGAGCCGATGGAGGGATTCGGTGCGATTGCCCATGAAGAAAAGCATGGGGGCCATGTTTTCCGGAAAAACCCAGGATCGCATCAATTGCTTCAGTTCGGATTCGAACGCCAGTTCGTAGAGCAGCAGTAAACCGTCCTGGCTGGCTGTGAGTGCCTCGCTCGGATCGTCGAACAGTCGGAGCGCCACCGTCCTCCCTTCGGCTGCCAGTCCGGGATAGGCATATCGCACCTGCCCCGGGGTGCCTTTTCCCAGCTCAATTTTCTCAGGCAGTTCTCCGAATTCCCAGGAGACAAATCCGGGGCGCTCCCAGCGCTTTTTGGCCTGCTCCCATGAGCTGTCATCCCGGGGTTCCGCGGCCAGGGCCATCAAATCCTGCAGGTCCTGTCCCGATCCCAGGACTGTCCCGTCAGACCCTGTCACTTCAAAGCGCATCTTTAAATGAGGCGGCAGATCCTTCAAGTCCCAGGCTTCGGGCGGCACCCGCACCCCCAGCATATCCCTGGCACACCGGCTCAATTGGAAGCCCAAAGGCCCCTGGCGGAAGGAAAGTGCTTCCACCAAACGCTGCGCCGTCTCTCCCACGGGCACGAGTTGACGGCGCAAGTTTTTGGGAAGGGATTTGAGGAGCAGGGTCACCTTCTCCAGGAGCATCCCCGGAACCAGCCAGTCAAAAAAATCCTTGTCCAGGCGGGGGAGCAGGTGCACGGGAACCGTCACGGTGACGCCGTCGTCACTCTCCCCTGGATGGAAGGTGTATCGAAGGGGCAATTCCATATCCTCCAAGAAGAAGGCATCGGGAAACTGCTCCAGGATTTCGAAATCCGGGGCTGTCTGCAGGAGGTCCGCCTCCGCCATGCGCAAGAACGCGTCGCTTCCCTGATCCTTAAGAAACCGGTCGAACGAACGGATGTCCGACAACCGAGGCAGGCGCTGGTCGTAGAAGCGGAACAGGGTTTCTTCGTCCACCAGGAGGTCCCGCCGTCGCGTTTTGCTCTCCAGCTCTTCGATGTCATGAATGAGCTTCCGATTGTGCTCCAGGAATCCATAGCTGCCGAATACGTCTCCCTCCACCAGGGCCGACCGGATAAAGATCTCCCGAGCCTCAT
>DAIQOB010000311.1:0-4096 GCA_036788075.1 Syntrophobacteraceae bacterium | reverse complement strand
GAAGTCTTTTACAACGTCAGGACTACAGCTTTCTTACGTTTGTTGCCTGCTGCCCTTTGGCGCCTTTTTCTTCCGTGAAACTGACCCGCTCTCCTTCAGTGAGGCTCTTAAAACCCTCGCCCTGGATGGCGGAATGATGCACAAACACATCGTGCCCACTGTCAGCTTCGATAAATCCAAAACCCTTGCTGTCATTAAACCATTTTACTCGACCTTCTACCATTTTTTGATTCCTTCATTGAATTTGATTTTTTCCACTGCTTTTCTTGGTGCGGTACTCAAGTTACACCGAAACCGCACCATTTTCTGGAAGAAAGGTCGATTTCCTTCATAACTCAAAATAACGTCCTCAACTAGCATGGGAGAAGCATAACCCCGAAACTCGAAAAGGCAAGAAAAAGTTTTCAAAATCGGAGAGTCTTCCTGGAAAATGCCTTCGCCTTCTGTCGGCCCATCGGTTATGTTTGAATAAGTTGAAAAGTGGGCCTCTTGTCCGCTTTTATGTTGAACCCTTACCCACTCTCTCAGAGCCTGACTCCCTCTGGTGGGGCTTTACGATTGGTCCTGGGCCGGCAGCTGCGAACGACGCTCTTCGCCGCAGAGGAATCCACACCGCATTCGAATCGCCGCTCAGGATGGCAACACACCGCGAGAAGGGAGACATTATAATGTCAACGACACCGAATGCCTTGATAACAGATTTGCTTTCCACGGGATATTTCTTTGAAGAATTGAAAAACTACTCGGAATCGAAAGAGATAGACCTTCCCTCCTATAGCCGGCAATATGCCGTTCCCTATCTTGCCAGAATATCAGAGTCGCACGAACGCTCAGGGCACGGCAACAAGAGCAAGATCCTGAATTTTGCCATCAAATATTTATCCGATGTTCATGACGACGAGATGGTAGTGACCATCCTCGAACTGAAGAAGGTGGCCTCCTCCGAGATCGACCACAACGAGAAGGCGCTTTATCAAATGGTCCCCCTCAGCAAATCCGAGCGCCTGCTACACCGGCAGAATGTGGAATCCGCACAATGGCTGACAAAACTTCTCGTGAGCATCATCAGGATATTCAAGCTTCCGGAAATCATTGCTAAACGGGATAAATCGGAAGCTCCCGTCGAGACGCTGAAGGATAAGTGGGAACTGCCGCCTTCACCGATTGTATGATCCACCCTTTCATTTTCCACGGCGAATTTTTTTCTCGGTTTGCTCCCGTCACCCGTCATTCCGACACCGTGTACTTTTCCAGGTAACCTCGGGGGGTCACCATCCAGCCGTTCCAGACATAGGTCTTGCTGTTCCCCACGATGAGGATGGACTGCATGTCCACCTCTTCGAAGGGAATTTCTCCGAGAGTGGTGAGGCACTTCCACTGGCCGTCGCGCATGGCTTTGCGGAGGATGGCCACGGGAGTTTCGGGCGCCTTTTCGCGGAGAAGGACTTTCTGAGCCTTTTCCAGAAGATCGGGACGGGTTTTGCTCCGCGGATTGTAGATGGCCATGACAAAGTCGGCGGAGGCCGCGGCCTGCAGCCTTTTCTCGATGAGATCCCAGGGGGTGAGGTGGTCGCTGAGACTCACGACGGCGAAATCGTGCATGAGGGGAGCGCCCAGGATGGAAGCCGCCGCATTGAAGGCGGCCACCCCCGGAATCACCTCCACGAAGAGATCCAGAGCCGACGCCTCCTTGCCATCCACTGAGGCAATGTTTTCATCCTCCCCTGAAATCCTGCCCCTAGTCGGAGCGGCAACCCTCAACCCGCGCTCCCGGCAGATGTCGAAAACCAGGCCGGCCATCCCGTAGATCCCGGCATCGCCGCTCGACACGAGCGCCACGCGGCGGCCGGCAAGAGCACGGTCGATGGCCAGCCCGCAGCGATCCACTTCCTTGCGCATGCCGCTGGAAAGCACTTCCTTCCCCTCCAGCAGCCCATCAATCAGGCCCAGGTAGGTCTTGTAGCCGAGGATCACCTCTGCAGCAACGAGCGCGTCGAGCGCTTCCGGCACCATGTAGGAGCGGTAGCCGGGCCCGAGACTCACAATGGACAGGCGACCCGGGCCACGGCCAGCGTCACGTTGAGTGTTTTCTGTTTGGGAACGATGAGGGTTTGGCTCCGGGCGCTCAGTAGAGCAGTTGCTTCGCATACGCTTGAGACTCCTATGTGTCGGGCCACCTGTTCCGATGGGTTGGGAACGGTGATCTTTTCTACCGCTTCGCGGGGGTAAAAATAAACAGGACGTTGGAGGGCTGCCGCTGCTCCCAGGAGCCCCGTTTCATCGGCTTTGAGGTCAATGCTCGAAAGATTACGGATGGAGGCTGCCGAAAGCTTTTCACGCAAAAAAACCTCCCGCAGGAGATCCAGGATCTCCCCGGCGGGAGTCCCCCGATTGCAGCCGATGCCCACCACAAGATTGCGGGGGCGCAGCACCAGGCATTTCAGGGAAGGGGGCACCAGGGTCTCGGACACCCAGACGCCCGGATTCTCCGCATGACCTCCCTCGTCACCGGGCGCCTCGGAAGAACCCTCGAGGTTTTCCTGCACGGGGACTGCTGCAGAAGGTGGGAAAACGGCAGGAGCCTGCGTCAGCCAGTTGATGGAGGGTTCATGGGCCAGATAGCTCCGCAGCCGGCCTTCGGGATCGTAGATCCAGAGAGGCTCCTCCTCGAGCAAGGCCCGCGCCACTCGACTGAGCATCTCAAAATTCTCGATTTCAAGGCCTGCTTCCCGGGCGATGAGGTCCAGGGCAGGCCTGTTCTGGACGTCCGTGGCCGTGGTGACGACGGCCTGCCCCCCGGTGAGACGGGCGACGTGCCGCGCCAGCCGGTTTGCTCCTCCCAAATGACCCGACACCAGGCTGATGACAAACTTGCCGCGTTCATCCAGCACCACGACGGCAGGATCATCCTTTTTATGGCTCAGGTGCGGCGCGATCTGCCGCACCACGATGCCCGTGGCCATGATGCAGATGAGAGCGGAGAATTTCGGCCAGACCCACTGGAGTGCATCCGCCAGCCGGTCGAATCCCACGGCTCCCATGGCCAGAGCGAACCGATGCCGTACAGGGACATAACAGACACTCCCCGGCATGCGGCTCTGCAGCTGCAGAGCGAGATTCGCCCCGTGCTTCGTCAGGGCCAGGATGGCTACGGGTGGAGATTCAGACGGGGAGCTGCACTTTTCGAAATCCATGTTCAAAGGACTCGTCGTAGAGTTTGGATTTTTTCAATTCCTTCCCCGTGCGGGCGTTGAACACTTCACCCACCATGATGATGGCCTGGCGGCTGATGCCGGATTCCTTGACTTTTCCTGCAATGTCCCCGAGGGTCCCTTTCACCAGTCGCTGGTCCGGCCATCCCACACGATAGGCCACGACCACCGGCGTCTCACGGCCATAGCTCGGCATGATTTCCTCGACGAGTTTCTCGATCTGCTGCACACTGAGATAAATCACCAGGGTCGCACGGTGGGTCGCAAGAGACCGCAGGTCCTCGCCCTCGGGAACAGGTGTACGCCCCGCCATGCGCGTCAAGATGACCGTCTGGGAAACCTCGGGGAGCGTCAATTCCTGGGTGAGGGCTGCAGCGGCGGCAAAAACCGCTGAAACCCCGGGCACAACGGCATAGGGAATTGCCTCCCGGTCCAGAAGCTCCATCTGCTCCTGGATGGCGCCGTACAGGGCAGGATCGCCCGTATGGAGACGAACTACCCGCTCTCCTTCCAGGTACCCCTCCCTCAGAAGGGTATGCGTCTCCTCCAGAGTCAGGGGGGCGCTGTTGTGGATGCGGGCCCCCGCCTTGCATCCCTTCAGAAGGATTTCGGGCACCAGGGAGCCCGCATAGACGATGCGGTCGGCCTCTTCCAGAAGGCGCCCGCCCTTGACCGTGATCAGCTCCGGGTCGCCGGGACCGGCGCCGACAAAATGAATGGGGTATTTCATGGCATGCCTCAGATCCAAAAGGATAAAAAGGGACGCTGATTACGCTGACCAGGCGCTGAAAAACGCTGATAAAGACTTTGGGGGAGGATTTGTGGAGAAAAAAACAGCGTTCGTCAGCGCGCGTCAGCCTGCGTGCGTCAGCGTTCAATTTCCA
>DAIQOB010000310.1:0-4100 GCA_036788075.1 Syntrophobacteraceae bacterium | reverse complement strand
CATGTACCGGGTCACCGCGGACACGTACGCCATCCAGAGCCTCACCATGAACGGCGTTTTCCCCATCGTCACGGCTGCGGCACTGCTCGGCGGGATGTTTTTCGTCATGGTCAAGATCGACTGGCAGCTCACCCTCCTGTCCCTCGCCGTGGTTCCCGCGCTCTTTGCGGCCATCTCCCTTCTGAGCGGTCGTATCTCTACGGCGGCAACCCTGGCCAGGCAGCACGAGAGTGAAGTCTACTCCGTCGTGCAGCGGGCCATGTCCGCCATGCGCATCGTCCAGGCCTTCACCAAGGAGGAGGACGAGCACCGCAAATTCATGACGGCCAGTGACCTCAGCCTGGACGCCAGCCTGAAGCTCTATACCCTCCAGACCTTCTATTCCGGTGTCATCAATGTCGTCATGGCCCTGGGAACGGCTTTCGTGGTGTGGGTGGGAGCGAACCACGTCATGTCAGGATCCCTCACGGTGGGGGAAATCGTGGTTTTCACGACATACCTGGCCTCCCTGTACGCCCCCATCAACACCATCAGCCAGACCTGGGGGGTGATCCAGGGGGCCAAGGTGGGGGTGCAGCGTGTCTTTGAAATCCTGGACGTGGAGCGGGATATCCAGGAGGGAACGAAAACCTTTCCCAAGTCCGGGGCGCGCGGAGAAGTCACGTGGGAAGGCATTTCCTTTCAATATGTGGAGGGGCAGAGCGTCCTCAAGAAAATCGATCTGCACGTTCAAACCGGGCAAAGGGTAGCCATTGTCGGCCCCACGGGCGTGGGCAAATCCACCCTGGTGAGCCTCCTTCCCCGCTTCTATCAGCCCCAGGCAGGACGGGTTCTCATCGATGGGACGGATGTGCGGGAGTTTCAGCTCAAATCCCTCCGCCAACAGATCGCCATGGTGCTCCAGCCGCCCCTGGTCTTTCCCATGTCCGTCAGGGAGAACATCGCCTACGGCCGTCCCGAAGCAACCCTGGAGGAAGTCATAGAGGCGGCCCGCCTGGCACGCATTCATGAATCCATCGACCGGTTGCCCAACAAGTACGACACCATCGTCGGGGAGCAGGGCGCCACGCTCTCCGAGGGAGAAAGACAGCGCATCACCATCGCCCGCGCCATTCTGCGGAACGCCCCCATCCTGATCCTCGACGAACCCACTTCTTCGGTGGACGCAGAAACGGAGGCCCTCATCATGGAAGGACTCCAGCAGCTCACCAAAGGGCGCACGACCTTTATCATCGCTCACCGTCTCTCCACCGTTCGGCAGGCCGATTTCATCATCGTGGTGAAGGGCGGAGAGATCGTGGAAAAGGGTCCCTTCGAACAACTGGTGCATGCCGACGGGCCATTCGCATCCCTCTATCACAGCCAGTTCAGCCTGGATGAGTGAACGAAGAATCAGATGGGAAGGAGAGTATGAATTTCCTCTTTCCAGCTTGTTCCCTACCCATTATATTTCAGCGTGCAAGTGGGCTGAGGGTCGTATGGAATTCAACACCTTTTTCGGAAGGCGCAAGCATATGCGGGCAACCATCGTCGCATTGTTCTCCGGACTTTTGTTCCTGTTGTTTTTGTACTGGCTACCCAGCGTTCATCCGGTTTCCAGTCTACCACGTTCAGCTCCGCTGCAGACCACACCAACCTCATCGGGTCTTAATGCATCCGCGGGCCGCATCGGTCTTCCTCCTGCCCCGGCAGCCTCAAAGGAACAAGCACCCGGCATTACCGGGAAAGACCTGGAGGTCCCGATGGGTGTGAGGTTGATGGTATTTTCCCCGCATCCCGACGATGAAACCCTCGTCGCCGGGGGACTCATTCAGCGCGTGCTGGCAAACGGCGGCACCGTCCGGGTCGTGTTCGTGACCAACGGCGACGGTTATATGAAAGGTGTACGCACCCGCGTCAAGAAACTGCAGACGTCTTCCAACGATTTCGTCGAGTATGGCGAGAAGCGCCATGATGAAGCCCTGGGAGCCCTGCGCATCCTGGGACTTCAGCCCGAAGACGGTATTTTCCTCGGATTCCCGGATGACGGCATCGATGACCTGTGGGCCAAAAACTGGTCCAAAATCAAGCCGTATACCTCACCCTATACCCAGTTCGACCGTCCGGAATACAAGGAGAGCTTCAACCTCTGGACCCGGTACGCAGGCACCGACCTCAAAGAAGAGATTGCCGGAGCCGTGGTCAGTTTCATGCCCGATTGGATTGTTTCCCCCGATCCCCGCGACTATCACCCGGACCACTGCGCTACGGGAGTTTTCGTTCTGGAAGCTCTGCGGCAGCTGAAGGAAGAAGAGGAAATCTCCCTGGAGGACACTCAGATTCTCACCTATCTCGTCCATTTCTTTGACTACCCGTCTTCTCCCCAGTGGATCAAAGAAGTGAATGCCAGAGGCGTCGGCGGTACCAAGACCGCCGGCCAGGTGCTGGCTTCCACCCAGTGGGCGAATTTTGATCTGACCCCGGAAGAGCTGGCAACCAAAAAGCAGGCTCTGGCCGAACATCGAACACAGGTTGAAGCATTGGGAAACTTCCTGAAGGAATTCATGCGCCCCAATGAGCTCTTCTGCCGCTTGAGCCCTGGTCAGGCACTGCATATTCCCCTGGAATACGCCGCATATTTTAAACGGCCCAGCAGTTGAGCCCTGCGCGACGGCAGCATGAGGCTCCGCCCTCTCCCTTTGCCGGTCAAACGGGCACGGTTCGGAGGCCATACCACAGCATATGACTGTTTGGGGCAGTGTGCACCCCGGCCTGCCCCGACCCCAGGATGACTCATGAGATTGATGCTTTCGAGACTCAGCAAGCCCAAAGTGCGCCTGATCATCTTTTTAGTCCTCACCTTTTTTGCAGCAGCCCCTGCCCGCGCCGCCGACTCCCCCGAGAGCTCACCTACCGGCTGGAAAACGATAGAAAATCAGGGAGTGCACTGGCTCCAGAGCCCGGATGGAAAGGAGTTTTACTCCAAGGGAGTGAACATCGTTTCAGGGGCCAAGGAGACGGAGAAGAGCCGCCGCAGCGAGGCCTATTACTGGCAGAACTTCTACCCAACCCTCGATGCATGGCGGCGCTCCGTTGGAAGCCGGCTGAACGCATGGGGCTTCAACACCCGAGGCGGATGGTCCGACCCTTCACCGGACATGGGCCTTGCCCTCACGGTGGACCTGGAGCTCGGCAGAAATTCAAAATTCCACTGGTTCGACCCCTTCGATCCCGCCATGGAGGCGAAAACCCTGGAATGGGCCAGGAAGCTCACCGCCCCTTACCTGAATGACCCAAATCTCATGGGCTATTATTCCGACAATGAAGTGGGATGGTGGAATTCTTCCCTTTTTTGCTGGTATCTCAAGGCAGGATGGGAAAATCACACGAAGCGGGTGCTCTGGCAATTGCTCTACGATCACTATGCCGGCGACTGGAATCGCCTGAAGCGGGATTGGGTGCCTCAGGGCAGCCTGAGGAGCTTCGAAGACCTGAAACAGCCGGATGTTCAGCTCAAACTGCGGCCGGGGGGTGAGGGCATCCGATTGGTGAACCGGTTCATGGCCCTGTGTGCAGGGCACTATTACCAACTGATGGCCCGCTCCCTTCGTGCGGCGCACCCGGGAGCCCTGGTCATGGGAGACCGCCTTCCCCTCTACTACCACCAGGATGCCATCCGGACCATGGGTGACGCCGTGGATGTCATCTCCACCAACTACAACGTGGATACGCCCGACGGCTGGGTAGCTCCCTATTACTTCGAAGGTCTGCAGCGCCTGACGGGAAAGCCTGTCATCGTCACGGAGTTCTTCTTTGCGGCCGAAGAAAACCGCAGCGGCAACCGCAATGAAACCGCCCGCAGCGCACACCCCAAGCCCGGGCACCTCATGACGGTAGAGACCCAGGCACAGCGTGCCTGGGGAGCGGCCAACGCCCTCGTTAATTTTGCTCGGTTCCCCAATGTCGTGGGCGTCCACTGGTTTCAGTACGCCGACGAGCCCCTGTGAGGACGGGAAGACAGCGAAGACTACAATATGGGGCTGGTGGCTACTGCCGATCGGCCCTATGAAGAGGTCACGGAAGGCTTCAGCCGCGTCAACTCCGTGCTCGAAACCTACCAC
>DAIQOB010000309.1:0-4109 GCA_036788075.1 Syntrophobacteraceae bacterium | reverse complement strand
CGGGACTCCTGCGACCGGAGTACACGGCCATTCGGCCGATTCGAGTGAGAGCCCTACCGGCCGTTTGTTGAAAAAGCCTCTCGCGCTCTGGGTCAGGCTGGCCCTGGGCGTGGTATTCCTGGTCGCGAGCGAGGACAAGGTCTATGATCCCGCAGCTTTTGCCCAAGCCGTCCACAACTACCAAATCCTACCAGGCTTCCTCATCAATCTGGCGGCCCTCATACTCCCCTGGTTGGAGGTTCTCCTGGGTGTTTTGCTCATCACCGGATGGTGGCTTCCCGGGACTGTCACGCTGGTCAACGTCCTTTTATTGACCTTTTTCTGCGCACTCATCTTCAACCTGGCCCACGGGCTGGACGTCCACTGCGGATGCTTCAGCTCCAGCGCCACGGGAGATCCCGCAACCGCCTGGTACCTGATCCGTGATGCCGTTTTTCTGCTCATGGGAGGATACCTCTTTTTCAAGGTGGTGATATCCCGCAGGCTGAGTGTCGCACAAAGGAACGAGTCGTGATATTGGCCTCTGCTTATTGTCTGTCTGCGAATGATGGTCATTGAATGGGGGATTACAAAAGAGTGCTTCGGAGCTCAACTATGAAGAAAAATGACTGGAAGTATTTGTCGGGCTGCTGGTCCTGCATGTCTGGCTCAACTGGACGTGGGTGGTCAATTCCACGAAGAGCTATTTCGGTGAACGCTTTAAGAATGCGCTCTGGAGCCTTGCCGGCGCAGTGTTGGTTGTTTTGTTTCTAGCTGGGATGATTGTGAAACTGTAAGGAGCAATGAATGAGGAAACTGATCGGTTTGATAGTATTGCTTGGCCTTTTGACTTTAACTACACGAGCCTTCACCGCTGAGGAGGCATCCTCCGTTCCGGAGGTTCCCGTAAAGGACATGGTGACCATGGTGGATATAGGCGCCGACAAGTGCATTCCCTGCAAAATGATGGCGCCTATCCTCATGAGTCTGCAGGAAGAATATAAGGGAAAGGCTGCCATTGTGTTCATCGACGTCTGGAAACATCCGGAACAAGATAAGAAGTTTAATATCCGCACCATCCCCACACAGATTTTTTATGACAAGGAGGGCAAAGAGATCTACCGTCATGAAGGCTTTTTTCCCAAAGACAGCATCCTGGCCGTCCTAAAGAAGGCAGGGGTAGCTGTCCCCGAGAACCCTGAGCCCCCAGATGCCGGTCGAAATTAATAGAAATTTTTTCAGGCTTGTTATCTGCGTGCTCTGTGGTGAGAAGCTTTTCTGCCTGGAGATAATGAATGCCGAACGATACCCCTGAAAGAATAGCTCGGGCGATTGTCGAAGCCTGTGCCGACTGCGATATCTGCAGGTACCTCATGGAGGATACGCCCTGCATGGTATTCCCGGAGTTATACCGCCTGTACGACAAGGAAACAGAGCACAGGGGAAGTGTCACTGCGGCTGAGCTGAGAGGTTTGGTGGAGCTTTGCAGTTTTTGCGCCTTGTGTCCATGCCCCGACGTGCGGTCGGACCTCATGAAGGCGAAAAGTGCCTTTATCCAAAGAGATGGCCTCAATCCGTCCATCCGCTTCATGGAGGATGTGGAGCGTGTTGCAGCGGTTTGCGGCGCTTATCCGCGTCTGACCAATGCTCTATTGAAAAGCAGGCTTATCGGCCCTGCTCTCAAGAAACTGGGGGGAATTCATGCGGAAAGGGACCTGCCTCTTTTTCCGGATGAGAATTTTCCCGCATGGGCGCGTAGACGAGGACTTCACAGGATGGGAGCGGGCAGGGGAAGGAAAGTCGCCTATTTTGCCGGCTGCACGGGGCAATTCCTCTTCCCTGACGTGCCAAGAGCCGTCGTGGAGGTTTTTCAGCGCAACGGCATCGAGGTCTATTGCCCGGAGCAGAAGTGCTGCGGCATGCCGAGCATGCTCGAAGGGGATCGCGGGCTCACTCTCGAGCTTGCAGCGTTCAACCTGAGGCGGTTTTCGGAACCGGTGGCGGCAGGATACGACATCGTTTGCTCCTGCCCCACCTGTGGATACATGCTGAAGTATGTTTTGAGCGAAGGGGCCTGCCACGCGGTGCACAATTCCTCATTTTCAGCCCGGCGTGAGCCACACCTCAACGAGCCGCCCATGGCATCGCAAGCCGGCGGCAGGCAGCCTGCCTCAACAGGCAGGCACGTCTTCGTTGCCCACGTGAGGGATGAGGGATATTTCGCCTCGCTGGACGCCGAAATGCGCCTCGAAGTAGCGAACCACACTTATGACCTTGGGGAGTATCTCCTTGCCCTGCATCACCTGGGGGAGCTCAACACCGAGTTTGGTTCATTGACGGCCCGCATGGCCTATTATGCCCCCTGTCATCTGAGGGAGCAAAAGATCGGGAGCCCCTGGCCGGAGCTGCTGAACCTGGTTTCCGGAATTTCCATGGAAACGATCGATGGGGCTTTCTACTGTTGCGGTATGGGCGGAATCATGGGCTTTAAGGAAGAATTCCACCAGGTTTCCCTAAAGATAGGAAGTCCGCTGATGGAAAAGATCAACGCGATCCATCCCGAAAGGATCCTGACGGACTGCCTGAGCTGTCGGCTTCAGTTCAACCACCTCGCTGCCTACAGGGTCTTTCATCCCGTGGAAGTCCTCCGGGAGGCTTATGCCGGGTGCGAAACCCGATGAGCGCTGCGGAGCGACCGTACAGGAAGCGAGGTTTCGGCGATGATCACAAGGAAATATATATCGGTCGGATTCGGCAGTGAAAAGCTGAGGGAGAGGAACAAAGTTCTGTCGGCTCTCATCGATATCAATGACATCATGTCCTCGTGCCTCGGCCCCGGGGAAGTGCTGGAATCCGCGCTGACCAAGGTCATGGAGCATTTCAACTTTACCGCCGGCCGTATCTACCTCATGGACAAGGGCGGGTGCTCCCTGACCCTGGCTGTCTCTAAAGACATGGACACGAGGGAGGTGGAACGAATTCGGATTACGGAAGGGTGTACGGGGATGGCGGCTCGAACGCGCTCTTTCATCGCTCAACATGTTGGCGAGCTCCAAGATAGGGAACGGGCGGCACTGTTGCTCAGAAAAGGTTTGAAAGTTGTCGTCTGTGTGCCCCTCATTCATCTGGACAGAGTCTTGGGTGTGATGAATCTTGGAGCCGACAAAAGCCTGCGGCTGAGTGAGGCAACGATCGATTTCCTGGTCCTCATTGGGAACACCGTAGCTGTTGCCCTGCACCATTCCAAACTCTGTGAGAATCTTGGCCGCCACATCCAGGAGCTCAAGGAGAAGAATGAGACCATCGAATTTTTTACCTACACGGCCTCTCACGACATCAAGAGCCCCCTGATTGGAATTCATGGACTCACGAGGCTTCTGGGGCTCCAATACCGGGATCTGCTCGACGAGCGGGGCAAGAGCTACTGTGACCAGATTCTGAAAGCCTCCGAACAGGTTGTAGCGCTCGTGGACAGTATCAATACCTACGTGAAGTCGAAGGAAGCCTTTCACAGCATGGAAAGAATCAGCCTCCTTGAGATTCTTCAGTGCATCAGGACCGAGCTCGCCGACGAATTGATGCGCCACCGTGTCAAATGGATACAGCCCGAAATTCTACCCGAGATCATCGCTGACAAGACGGGCATTCAGAGAGTCTTTCAAAACCTGGTGCAGAATGCTTTGAAGTAGGGTGGTGAGGGGTTGAGTGAAATCGTGATCAGGTATGAGGAAGACCCTTCCTTTCACATTTTTTCCGTAGGCGACGACGGCGTGGGAATCAAGGGCGAAGGGGCGGACATGCTCTTCAAGCCCTTTCACAGGGATAAGACCTCCCAAGGCACGGAAGGCACCGGTCTTGGACTGGCCATCGTCAAGGAAATCGCCGAGAGACACGGTGGCAGAGCCTGGCTGAAGCAGGAAGTGTCCAGGGGGGCGACCTTCTGTTTTTCAGTCGCGAAAGAGTTTGAAAACCGGGAGAGCAAGTAGATAAACCGAACAGCCTCGCATATTCACCGTCATCCATTCACCGTTTTCCCCAGGAAAGGAGACACCCAAGAGCAGAATCATACCAGCTGAGGACCAGTTGATTTTTTCGGGATAGCGGAAGTCTGAATCTATCCCTTACGCAGT
>DAIQOB010000308.1:0-4127 GCA_036788075.1 Syntrophobacteraceae bacterium | reverse complement strand
TGTCAGGACTGGGATCACAGCAATCCGGTTGTCATGGAGCCACCGGAAGACGTTCAAATCGTCGGGAGTCGGTGGGTGCCTGGCATCGAGGATCTGCACGACCCCCTTCAGGGATTGGCGCTTGGTGAGATACGTCTCGATCATTACCCCCCACTGTGCGCGAACTTTCATGGGTACCTTGGCAAAGCCATAGCCGGGTAGGTCCACGAAGTGGAACGTGCCGTTGATGAGGAAGAAATTGAGCAATTGGGTCTGGCCGGGCGTGCGGCTCGTTCGGACCAGCTTCTTGCGCTGGACGAGGCAATTGATCAAGGATGATTTCCCCACGTTGGATCGCCCTGCGAAAGCGACTTCGGGAAAATGGCCCGAAGGGTAGCTTTCGGGCCGAACGGCCGACTTGACAAACTCGGCCGACCTGATGATGAGAGGAGAATCCATGGGCCTCTTTCAGTGGGCTCGAGTGGTCAGATAACGCTCCAGGCGGTTGAGTCCTTCAGCAATGTTGGCTGTGGAGTTGGCGTAGCTGAAGCGGATATAGCCTTCTCCTTGAGGGCCGAAATCGATGCCGGGAGTGATGCCGACCCCGGCTTTTTCCAGGACTTCGAAGGCAAACGCATAGGAGTCATTCGTAAAACGTCGTGCGTTGGCAAAGACATAGAATGCTCCGGTCGGTTCCACCGTGATTCCAAAGCCGATCTCCCTCAATCGCTGGATCATAAACCTGCGCCGTTTGTCATAGCGTTCGCACATTTTCTGCACATCCTGCTGGACCGTCGGGTCCGTCAGCGCCGTCAAGGCCCCGGCTTGTGCCATGGAATTGGCGGAAATGAAGAAATTCTGAAGCATCTTCTGCATGGGCCGGATCATTTCGCGCGGAACGATCAGGTACCCCAGGCGCCATCCCGTCATGGCGTAGAGCTTCGAAAAGCCGTTGAAGACAATGCCGCGGTCTGTGAATTCCAGCATGGAGCGAGCTTGTCCTTCGTACACCAGGCCGTGGTAGATCTCATCGCTCAGCACCCACTTCCCAAACTCGGCGATTTGGGCCATGCGCCCAGGCTCCAGGAGATTTCCGGTGGGATTGGCCGGCGAATTCACCAGGATGGCTTTGGTTTGGGGCGATAGTGCCGCCCGTATGGCTTCGGGCCTGTATTGAAACGCGTCTTCCTCGTAGACGGGAATGGTTTTGGGAATCCCCTCCAGGAAGCGGATGAAGTTGGGGTAGCAGGCATAGTGCGGATCGGAGAGAATGACTTCTTCCCCGCAGTTGAGGATCGTGCTCAATGCCACCAGAAAAGCCGGGGAGGTGCCTGAGGTGATGAGCACCTGTTCCGGCTCAAGGTTGCCGATGCCGTACGTTGCGGCGTAGTGGTCGCAGATGGCTTCGCGAAGCTGAGGGGTTCCCAGGCTGTGGGTGTAGTGTGTTTCCCCGCGCTCCATGGCCTCTATGGCAGCTCTTTTGATGGCTTCCGGAGTATCGAAGTCGGGCTCCCCCACTTCCAGGTGGATTACGGACTGGCCTGCCCGCTCCATCTCCTGGGCTCGTTCCAGGACGTCCATGACAATGAACGATTTCATCTCTTCAAGTCTTCGGCAAATCACTTTCTTTAGAGCCTTTCTTAACCTGTCCCTGGATGTTTCCGCTACTCTGACAAAAAAGTCTCCGCTTTTCCAAGACTTCTCGGTGGGAAGCGCTGAAGGGTGCAGAATGTACCGCGCTGTCAGTAAAAGCGGTGGAGCCGGGTGGAAGGAGTGAGAAGTGCCGGGTTATTTGCCGGCGGATACCTTCAGGACGATAGGCTTGAGATCCGTGACACCCTGAATCCGCTTGAGCATGGCTTCAGCCTTGGCGGCGTCGTCCACAGGCTTGAGTTGAAGAACGAAAAGGGATTCGGAGCTCTTGGAATCGACCTCCTTCACCACGACATCAAAACCCTTGGCTTCCAGCTTCTTCTTGGCCTCTTCCATATTTTTCTTGCTTCGGTATGACGCCACCTGCACAATGTAAGCCCACTGCTTTCCCTCATGGGAGGTTGGCTGCGGCCGGGGCCGGGCTTCTTGGGGTGCTTCCGGCAAACTGGCCCGGGCTGCAGGCTGTTCCTGCTCCGCTGGAAGCTTTTCCGGTTCCACGGTCTGCACCTGCGGGCGCTTCAGATCTTGATCTACCTCGGGCTGAAAATGACTCGATTTTCTGGGCGGCGCTCTTTCGGGAGTTTTTGGGGATGAGCCCGCCCCCCCGCTCTGCATTCTCGCGAGATACTTTCTCGCTTCATCGGCCATGGGTGAATAGGGCTCCAGTTTGACGACGCGGTTGAAAGAATATTGAGCCGGCTCCCATTCGCCCGCATTGTAACTGAGGACTCCATAGCGAAAATGGGCTTCGGTCATTTCCGGGGAGTATTGAATGGCTTTCCCATAAGCCCGCCGCGCGTCATCCTCCCGGCCCAATTCTTCAGTGTTCTGAGCGATTCGAAAGTAGGCAATGCCGTAGGCCGGTTGGAGCCGCACCGCTTCTTCGTACTGCTTCAGGGCCTCTTCGCGATTTCCCTTCTTTTCATGGACCAGCCCCAGATTGAAGAGTGCCAGGTGCGGCGAGGAATAGAAGGGGTTGGAAAGGGCTTTCTCAAAAGCCTCCTGCGCGGAGTCCAACTGGTTTTGTCGGGCATAGTAGCGCCCCAGGGCGTTGTAGGCATCTGAATAATCGGGCTTCAGTGTCAGCGCATTCTGGAGATGAACAAGGGCTTCGGAGGCCATTCCCCTTTCGTCGTAGGCGAGGCCAAGGTCGTACTGGATGACTGGATCGTTGGGGCGCTTGGCTTCGGCCTGAGTCAGCAGCGTGAGCGCCTGCCCATAGTCCCCAGCCGCCAGGTAGCTTTCACCCATCTTCCTCAGCTGGTCGGCGGTAAGGCTGGGCTGTCCCTTCATACCGGCACAGCCTGCACACGCCAGTAGTAGCATGCACCAGAAAAAGCGATGACACTTCACCGGGGACATTAGATCACCTTATTGAGTGAATATTCGATGATGCCTTGAGCGCCCCTCTTGATGAGCTGAGGGATGAGCTCTCTCACAACACGCTTGGACACGATGGTCTCCACGGAGAGCCAATCGCTCTGGTAAAGATGCGCGATAGTGGGAGCATTGAGGCTCGGCAAAAGCTCGATGACCTGGTTCAGATGTTCTTCGGGAACGTTCATCTTAAGTCCCACGAGCTCTTCCGCCCGGAGGGCCGACTGCAGGAGCATGGAAATCTGCTCGATCTTTTCGCGCTTCCAGGGATCCTCCCAGCTCTGCTTATGGGCGATGAGCTGTGTGTTGGACTGCATCAACTCCTTGGCGATGCGAAGGCCATTGGCGCGCATGGTCGCCCCGGTTTCCGTCACCTCCACAATGGCATCGCACAGTCCGGCGATGACCTTGGCTTCGGTGGCGCCCCACGAGAATTCAACGTGGACATCGACCCCCTCGGCAGCAAAATAGCGCCGCGTGAAGTTGACGAGCTCCGTGGCGATTTTCTTCCCCTTGAGGTCTTTCAATTCCTGGACTGGCGAGTCGATGGGGACGGCGAGAACCCACCTTGCCGGCCGCTGGCTCACCTTGGAATAAACGAGGTCGGCCACGACGAGCACATCGGAATCGTTTTCCATGATCCAGTCGCGCCCGGTGAGGCCCACATCGAACGTGCCGTTTTCCACATAACGGGACATTTCCTGCGCCCGACAGATGGAGCAGCTGATGTCCGTATCGTTGATTTCAGGGAAGTAGTTTCTATCTGAAAGGGAAATGCGCCATCCGGATTGACGGAAGAGTCGGATTGTGGACTCCTGAAGGCTTCCCTTGGGAATGCCCAAGACGAGTTGATTCACTTCTTGTAAACCTCCTTTGGATCAAATACAGGTTGACCGACGGTTTCAAGCCGGCCATCGCGATACCGCCGGTAAAAACAACTTTGATAGCCCGTGTGGCAGGCTGCTCCGCCGACCTGTTCCACCTTGAGCAGAATCGTGTCGAGATCGCAGTCCAGGTAGATTTCTTTGACCCTTTGTACATGGCCGGATTCCTCGCCCTTGAGCCACAATTTCCGGCGAGATCGGCTCCAGTAGTGGGCTTTTCCCGTTTCGACGGTC
>DAIQOB010000307.1:0-4128 GCA_036788075.1 Syntrophobacteraceae bacterium | reverse complement strand
CGCTGGCATCCAGGAACACTATGGTCGGAACCCCCTTCACTTCGTACTGATCGAGCAGACGTTCGTGCACGGGGTTTCCACCTTTGGTGACATCGACTTTCACCATGACAAAGTCACTATCCGCCTGTTTAACGACCGAGGCATCGTGGAAGGTGACCTCCTCGAGCTGCCGGCAAGGTGTGCACCATGTGGCATAGAAATCGATGATGACCGGCTTTTTAGCGTCTTGGGCCTCTTTCAATACTTCCTCTGAATAGAGCTTCCAGGTGACACCGAGGCCACGCATCGCCCAGGACGTGATGAGGAAGGTGGAAAGGACCAGGCAGGTTATGCCTGCTCCGCCTTTAAGCCATGGGAAAGCGCGGAAACCGGCCTGGCTCTTGTCGATCCAGCCAAGGTGCAGACCCGCTGCCAGTGCCACCAGGGCAAGAGTGATCATTCCCCACTGACCGGGAAGAAGAGGCTGTATGAAGTGAGCGGCCGTTCCCACCAGGATCCAGCCCATGAGCTTCCTCACCCAGATCATCCACCCGCCCGAGCGGGGGAGCTTCTCCATCTGCCCCGAGAACATGGCAAGCAGAAATAGAGGCAGCCCAAGGCCGAGGCTCAGGGTGAAGAAGATCAGAAACCCGAGCCACGGACTTCCCATGCTGGCCACCCAGGTGAGTAGCCCCAGCACAAAAGGGCCTATACAGGGTGCTGCAACTATTCCGAGGGTGAGCCCCATGAATAGACTTCCAAAGTAGCCAGTGTAGGATTTGGCCGCAGCCTGGGTGAGGCCGCTTGGAAGTCGCATTTCCCAAAGTCCCAAAAGGCTTGTGGCAAAAGAGACGAGAACCGCAGCCACAAAGATCAAAACGATGGGATTTTGCAGCATGGATCCCATGAGGCCTCCTGTGAGGGAGGCGACAACTCCCAGTACAGAATTGGTGACGGCAAGGCCCAGCATGTAACACAAACCATGCACGACGAGTCTCCCCTGACCTTCTCCTCCCTTGGCAGCCTGGCCGCCAAAGTAGGAGACCGTGATGGGGACCAGGGGATAGACGCACGGGGTGAGGTTCAAAGCCATGCCTCCTGCAAAGATCCCCAGGAGTGTCCATAGCATCGCCCAGCCGTTGAAGGATCCCGGCGCCTTTGGTTCTTCACTCGTTTGAGCGAGTCCGGCCGGGGTACTCTCAACAGGCAGACCTCTTCCCTGCCATTCAGGATAGCCGACAGGATCGCGGTAGACATCACTATAGCCAAGTTTAACCGCCACACGGGCTGCCGAGTCGCTGCGGACTCATGTGAGGCCCGCTCAGTAGAATACTATTGTCCGATTTTTATCCGGCCCCAGGAAAATTTCAAGGGCAGATGCCTTGCGCCACCTCGACCAGGCGGTAGGCTCCAAGGGAAAGTTCACCGCCCCTTTGACATGCCCTGTACGGTATTCCCAGTCCTGGCGAGTATCCACAAGAAGAAGGCTCTTTGCATCTTTCAGGTAACGCTCGGAAAGCTCTTCGGTGGTGATGAGCTTATAGCCACCTGCCTTTGCCTCGGCTAAGACATCGTCCCATGTGGCCTGCCTTGGAGTGACGGCGTGCCTGGTGAGCCACAGGGCTCCAACCGTTAGCACCACCGCCACGATGGCCATCACTGTCGTTTTATTGTTGTACATAAATGACCTTTCCAGGAATGAAAAAATCAGGTTAGCATAACCCGGAACCTGGCGCAGCACAGTGCAAACATATTAGTGAACGTTTATATGCTCATATTTTAGGATGTCAATACTGAACTTGAAGGAGGGCACGGGCAGGCAACGGCCCCCTCTCCTCATCCAATGAGGCGCGCTTTCTGCCAGCTGTAATACCATGTAAAAACCCCGTTCTTTTCTGCAAAAGACGGGGTTTTTACAATGGCAGTGGCGGACGGGCAAAAGCCTCTGCCCATCCCAATGTCTGTGGGCGACAGGGAGCTTATCCGTGGCTGTCCAGCTGCGGTCTGGCTTTATGGTGGGGAGTGACCTGCTCGAATTGATAGGCGATCTGGAGGATGAGATCCTCCCGAAAGTGAGGGCCGAGGATCTGCAGGCCTACAGGCAGATTCCCTGCGGAAAAACCGCAGGGAATCGATATGCCGGGAATACCCGCCAGGCTGGCGGGCAGAGTGAATACGTCGCTCAGATACATCTGCAGCGGATCGTCGGTTTTCTCACCGATTTTGAAAGGCGGAATAGGGGTCACAGGGGTCACGATGGCGTCGCACTGTTCGAAGGCCTGAAGGAAGTCCTGGCGAATGAGGGTTCGAACCTGGGAAGCCTTTCTGTAATACGCATCGTAGTAGCCGGCGGAAAGCACGTAAGTGCCGAGCATGATGCGGCGTTTCACCTCCATCCCGAACCCCCTGGAACGGGTCTGACAGTACATGGTCATAAGGTCCTTGGAATCGGGAACACGCAGCCCATATTTGACGCCGTCGAAGCGGGCCAGGTTTGAGCTCGCCTCGGCCGGAGCAATGATGTAGTAGGCCGCCACACCATATTCCGTATGAGGCAGAGAAATCTCCACCATTTCCGCACCCAGTTCCTTCAATGTCGTCATGGCCTGCTGAACGGCCGCAGCCACATCGGGCTCGATGCCGTCGATGAAATACTCCCGTGGGATTCCCAGGCGAAGGCCTTTGATGGATCGCTTCATGGCCAGGCGGTAATCAGGAACCGGTAGATCCACCGAGGTCGAATCCCTTGGATCGTGGCCCGCGATGGCTTGGAGGAGAATGGCGGTGTCTTCGACATCCTTGGCAAAGGGGCCGATCTGGTCGAGGGAGGATGCGAAGGCTACCAGGCCAAAGCGGGAAACGCGGCCATAGGTGGGTTTCAATCCTATGACGCCGCAAAAGGAAGCCGGCTGTCGGATGGATCCACCCGTGTCGGAGCCCAGGGAGCCGGCGCAGAGATCGGCCGCAACGGCTGCGGCAGAGCCGCCGCTCGACCCGCCGGGGACGCGTTCTGTATCCCATGGGTTGCGCGTGGGGAAAAATGCCGAATTTTCGCTGGACGATCCCATGGCGAATTCGTCCATGTTGGTCTTTCCGATCAAGATGGCCCCGGCTTGGCGAAGACGTTCGGTTACCGTCGCGTCATAAGGGGGAACAAAGTTCTCCAGAATGCGCGATGCGCAGGTGGTGCGGAATCCTTTCGTACAGATCACGTCTTTGATCCCCAGGGGGACCCCGGCCAGTGGGGATGCTTCCAGGTCTTTCCGGCCGTTGTCGTAGAGCTGCGCCTCTCGCAGTGCCTCCCGGCCCATCAAGGTCACAAAGGAATTCAGCAGGGGATCGATGCGTTCAATGCGCTGGAGATAGGCTGTAACCGTTTCTGTGGCGCTTGCGTCTTTACGGCGCAGGTGATCATGGAGTTCGTGGATGGTGAGGGAATGGAGATCCATGCTGATTACCTCTTTTGGTAGTGACGCAAAAAAGTGTTTGAAAACAAACGGATACCGTGTTGGACCGCTCAGATGACTTTGGGGACCAGGAAGCTGACACCGTCGCATTCGGGGGCGTTGGCCAGAATCTGCTCCCGGTCCATGGACGGCAGAACCTCGTCCTGTCGGAAAACGTTCTGCAGTTGGATGGCATGTGTCATGTGAGGGACCTGGGAGGTGTCCAGGGAGTTGAGCTTCTCCATGTAGCTCAGTACCTGGTTCATCTTTTCAGTCATCTGCTTTTCTTCCGCTTCGGAGAGCTCAAGCCTCGCCAACTGGGCGACATGGCGGACTTCTTGGCGCGTGATCTTTTCCTTCATTTGTCTAACTCATCCTTACCTGAGGGGCTTTGATCTCATAAAACACAATGTAAACAACATATGGCTCTCAAGAATGGTGGGCTTTCATCCCTGGGAGGCCGTTTCCCTTGTTCCGTAGAAGGTTTCCATGGTGCGACAGTTCTTGAAGGCCTGCAAGACCTCCGGGAGGCCTTTGATCTTCAGATTCTCCAGGAGTTGATAGGTCAGGGCATGGACCCGCCTTTCCTCGGCGGTTTCTTCGGCCGGGGTACTGTAAAATTGGTGGAGAAACCTGGCAAAACGTACCACATGAATGAGCTCATGGGTGACGATATAAGTCATGAGGGGAAACAGCTGGATGT
>DAIQOB010000306.1:0-4129 GCA_036788075.1 Syntrophobacteraceae bacterium | reverse complement strand
ATCCCATCAAACTTTAACAGTGGCTCGTCCGGCATCTTCCTCTCTGCGCTCTATGCCCGAGATATGGAGCTGCTGGCTTTTTCCGTCCTGCATGGACAGGACATCCAGATCTCCAAAGGGGCGGAGAGTTCCGGGTCTGCATCCACCTCGCGCAAGCAGAAGGAGAAAAAGCTCCGAACCGCCCTGACAGCTGCCAAAATCTACTGGCAGTCGCGCAGAACCAATGAGCGAGTCCTGGAACGAACGGCAGCGCGACTGAAGCTGTCCGTTGCGTTTCTCATCCAGGGGGAAAAGCTTCGCCCCCTTTACGATACTCTCACCGCTTATCTTCCCGTCGGGAAGCGCCCCGATGCGCGGGAAGCCATTCGAGACTGGGATTATCTCACGGAATTTCTCCATCATAAGCTGCTCATCGCAGACGATCAGCAGGTCGTCCTGGGAGGACGCAACATGGAGGATTCCTACCACATGTCGACCAATCCCCTGGTGGAGAAGTATATTTTCAAGGACACGGATGTCCACCTGGACTTTGCAGCCCCTTCCGCCGATCTGAGGCGCAGCTTCGAACGCCTTTGGGATTACCGGGTCATGACAGCCACTCTGCAGGATATCCTGCAGCATGCCCCCAACGATTACCTCGTTGCGAGTCAGCGTTCTCAAAAGGAATGTTCGGACGCTAAGCTGAGCATGGATGCAGGATCGGTCGATGCCTGCAGGGAGTGTCTTTTCGCGCGTTACTTCGACCCGGCACTCAGGCTTGCCGAGCAAAAACAGCAGATGGATTCCAGGGCGGAGACTTTCCGAAGCTCATACCGGCCCCCACAGAATGCAGAGTCTCAGCCCCTCATCCCCCTCGACGAAAACGCTCGAATCTTTTACCTGGAAAATCTGCCCTTTCTGGACCATCCTTCCCAGGGACAGACTCCACAAAGGGCCTACGGAGCTAAAAACGGTTCGGAAGGCCCATCCGGGAAACATATTCACGCGGTTTGGCTGAAGGGCCTCGCCCAGGCCTGCCGGGATGCAGCCGCCGGGGGACCTCGCGAAGTCATCCTGCACAACGCTTACTTTTTTCCTCCGTCCAATCTGCTCGGCCAACTGGCGGAAATGGTGGATGGGACCCTGGATTGCGGTAACGTGCAGATCATCGCCCTGACCAATTCACCGGCAACGACGGACCTCGGCGTCATCAACCTCGCCGCACACTACTCTCTCAAAGCTTTTGGCGAATACTACGCCGAAAAACGCGATCCGCGCAAAGGTGCAACATTTCAATACTACGAATATTTACCGGAAAAGGATGAACGGGGACGGTCTCTCTATTCACTGCACTCAAAGGTGTCCGTTCTTGGAGATCGCGTCATGATCGGGTCAGCCAATGCAGACGTCCGAAGCTACATCATGGATACCAACAATGGGATTCTCATCGAGGATGCCCCCCTCTTCTTAGAAAACTATGTCGTGAGGATTCGTCAAATCCTTTCCGATCCCCGTAAGACGGTGAATCGAACCGAGGATTTGACATCTCGATCGCTGGAAGCGCTCCTCGCTTCGGATCGGGATGCAATTCGCCGCCTCATCGCACAGGTTGGGGGGGAGGGATTGAAAGAAAAGCTTCCCGAGGCGCCTCTCGTGGAATTCATGGAGGGTGCGCTCGAAGGTCTTTACACGATGACCCGTGAATTTCTGAGCAACTCGAACCGAGAAAATGCGACGGGAAATCGATTGAACTCGTATTTTAAGCTGCTGTGAGCGGAGCTGTTATCAGGGCCGTTGAGAATCGCCTTTCAATCCCCCCCTTTCGGAGGGGGACTGAAAGGATGCTGTGTCAAGCCCGCAGAAATGATAAAGGGATGACCCGGATGAGGGGCTCCATTCACGAGGCTAACCTCCTGAATAAACCTCATTTCTGACGGTCCACCTCTCTCAAATGTTCCTTCAGGATGCGGCTGACTTCCAAAATGGCCAGTGGATGCTCGTGGGCGCCGTGTCCAGATTTTACGATCTTCTCGGACTGAGCCCCTTCGAAATGGGAGCTCTCATAAGGAACCACGCCATCCGATCCCCCCGGCGTATCCCCCGCAACGCGATTGCCGATGATGGAGTGATAGGGCACGCCGGGCTTCATGGGGAGGGCAGCCAGCGCCTGGGTCATGGGATTGTCCATGCGGAGCCCGTTGATGGATGAGGGAGTTTTGAGCATGAGTGCCTGAGCTTCCCCCTGCTCCGTCGACACCGTCTGGGCGAGAGTCACAGGGATACTCGCCAATTTAACCGGTAATTTGATGAGGGAAACACCCAGTCGACCAATCCATCCTGTGGCCATCTGGGAACCCCGATGCGGTGTCGCAATGAACACAACGCGCCGGACAAAGGGCAGAGGTTTAAAGAAAAGAGCATCTTTGAGGGTCTGACATTGTTCCTCGGGAAAGCACAACTCCTCCAATGGCTTCTTGGAAAGCACGCTCCAGAGACGGTCGCCACTGTCCTGGATCATGATTCGGGACAGGATTCCCCCCATGCTGTGCCCCACGAGAACCATCTGATCGAAGGCCTTGTCCTTTCCGTCAGGGTCGAGCTTTTGCCTGGCTTCAAGGAGGGCGTTGCGAAGGATGCTGGCCGAATAGGGAATGGGATTGCCCGTGGGATACATAAAAAACCAGAACTGGTAACGTTCCCGGATTTCTCGATCTCCCATCAACTCATTGAGCATCCCGAGCCAGGTGTACGGCTTGGACATGAGACCGTGCACGAAAACCACCGGGATCTTGTCGGACTGATAGGGCGCAAGCAGGTAGAGCCCCTTCTTCTCGTCCCAGGCATCCGCACGGACCATCCCCACCAATCCGCTGGCAGGAGATCGCCGACTGAGCATATACGCAAGGGGCGTTGAAAGGTCCATTTCCAGGGGAAACGAGGAATCATCGATGCTGATGCTGTCCGTCCGCAACGGGTCGTAGACTTCGGCCTGAGCCCTCAAGGGGTTTCCCTGCACCGCCTGCTCCCCGCATGGATCATCCTCGTAGCGCAGGTAGACGGTCGCGGCATAGACATCCTCCAGGTTGGTCTTGAGACGCCCC
The DNA here is from genome assembly GCA_036788075.1 of Syntrophobacteraceae bacterium. Lineage (GTDB taxonomy): Bacteria > Desulfobacterota > Syntrophobacteria > Syntrophobacterales > Syntrophobacteraceae > Desulforhabdus. The sequence continues at coordinate 1,049 of DAIQOB010000306.1, read as the reverse complement.
ACGGACTCTTCCCCGGAAAGCTGATGCACCACGATAACGGGAGCCCCCAGCCCAAAGTCCCGGTGATAATTGTTCAGTCCTTTGGCAAGGAACTCGTATGAGGGAAGATACTCATCCGTTTTTTGAGGCTGCCAGGGCAAATCCTTGGCCACTCCCTTGATTTCGACCTTACCATGAAGGATGGGAACGCTCTGCGCTTCGGCAAAGCGGATATCACGCTCCTGAACATAAACCACGAATTTGGCCAGGGAACGGTTGTAGATGTCGCAGGCCATGCGATAGCGAGGATCAAACGGATTCAATGCGGGCTGGAGGGTCTGATTGTGGAGATAACTGTGGGCGTAAACGGTCGCCGATAGAAACAACTTGGCGGCAAGGTCGGATGTAGGGCTTTCCTGCCGTTTTCCCTCCAGGTAGCACAGCTCGGCCAACACCAGTCGTTTTTCTCTGTCCCGGTCCTGACAGAGCGTCCGGCTGAAGTCCTCCAGAAATTGCAGAGGTGCTTTGCGGTACTGGGCTTCAAGGTCATACTGCCGGAGATACATCATGGCTCGCTCGCTGAGCTGGTCTGAATCCAGTGCATTCCGGTCCATCTCCCGAAACCATTTCTGATCGGTGGTCGGAGTGACACCCACCCTATGTGCACATCCACTCAGCACCCCGATGGATAAAGAAAGCGCGAGAATAAAAATCCTGGTAAAGCACGATGTGCGGCCCATCAGCGAGCTTGCCGGGAACATCTGCACCGATGCGCCACGCCAATGCCACTCCAGTGGAGTACGCAATTCTCTCCTGGCAAAAATCATTGTTTACCTCTTTAACTTTAAAATTCCGAAGCCTTCGTTCCGATCGACAAAATGCCCCCCTCGTCCTCCTGTAAAGGTGGATCGGGGGGATTTTCATGGCAAATGGGGAAAACTCAGTATCCCGGCGGCGCGTTCACGACGATATAGGTGACATCTCCACCGGAATACGTGGGTTGATACCATGCAGAACCACACTGGGAATAGGTAATACCGTTCACCACCACGGTCGTGGGCGTACAGGAG
>DAIQOB010000305.1:0-4137 GCA_036788075.1 Syntrophobacteraceae bacterium | reverse complement strand
GCATTTTATGCACTATTCGTGTGGAAGTAATGCTTGTGTCGACAAGAGTGCGTAGAACGCACCCTACTCATGGATTCCGGCTTTCGCCGGAATGACGAAAGTTGGTTGAGTCAACAACATTGTCATGGAGCATCCTGGATCCAGCGCATACAAAACTCTTCAAAACAAGAGAGAAAAAAATGACATCGACGGCTTTGCGTTACGTCCTTTTTCCCCGTTTGATTGTTGCGGAGAATGAGCTATCGGATCTTCTCATGCTTTTCCCCCACCTGTTCTTCCTCCAGGTCATCCGTCCTCCCGCTGTCCCCTCCTGGGCTGAAGAGCGCGTCTCCGGATGGTCCGTCATCCAAGCACCGGACCTGCTCGATGCCATCTTGCAGCGTTGGAAAGGGTATCAGGACTTTGCACACCTCCACGGTGAAGACGGCATCATGGCCTCCATGGCCCGGGACTGGGCGGCACGCCATTCCGCTGAAACCCGGCTGGACATCCAGGGCAGGCTGAAGGAGAAGGGCACCGATGCCCGGGAAGTGGACCGGTCCCTACAGCTCCTGGAATCCGGGGTCTTTATGGAAATCGCACGTGATCTCGAAGAAAAAGAGCTGGAGCTGGTCAGCGACCTTGCTCAGGCGGAAAACATTGAAGGGGAGTTTCAAAAGATACTCGGCGTGGAGAGCATCGAAGAGATCGAAGACTCCATGGGCGCCCTCAGTCCGCCCCTCCTGCCCGACGGAGCGGCCCCGGGCTTCATGCTTTTCCAGCGCACCCGCTGCTGGCTCCGCCTGTTTTACTCGCAAAGACCTGAAGCGTTGCCCGTTTTTGTCACCCTCGACGCGGATGCCTTGGAAGGGATTCTCGAGACCGTCGGAAAGGAGAGCAAACGCGCCGGCTTCTCCCCGGAGGTGCTGCAGATGCCTCTGTTCTCCATTCCGAGCCTGAGCCGTGTCCCCGCGGAACACCTCCTTCCCTGGATGCAGGAAATGGAGGGCACCGGGCAGCTGCAGGCCTGTGGCGAAAGCCTGGAGGGCGTCCTGAAGGCTCCCGGGGACCCCGCCCTGAGGGAAAAACTGGCAGAGCGAATCGGCCAACTGCAGCGCTATGCCGCGGCCCTGATGAAGAAGGCCGCAATGGAACCGGCAAACGAATTGACCCTCACCCTCACCGTGATCAAAAAGCTCACCCATGAAGGCTTGGCCCGATGCCTTGAAAGACAAACCGAAGAAGCGTTCTTCGCCCGGGACCTTCCCGATTCCCCGCCCGTCTTTCTCTCTCTTGGCAGGAAAAAGGGATGAAGCGCGGAGGGGCCTTCCCTTGTCTCTGCTACAATTTTCCGGAACGAAAAATGGAGAGGACCAGCCAGAGCCCCAGAACCGTCGCCACCACGTAGCCCATGACGCCCAGGAGGGCCGTGAGGGAAATGCTTTGAAAACCAAGCCAGCTTAGAGTGAATTCGAGGATTTTTTGCCCTGAATTGAGAATCATGGCGCCCCCGATAATGGATGCGGCGATGATCATACCGACCGTCAATCGGTTAACGCTTTTTTCCAACCCGGCATTCAGCGATTCGAAGCCTGTGTGCCTGAGCTCCATTGCCTGCCTTCCACGGGCGGTCTGCTTCAAGATGTCGTGGACATAGCGCGGTACGGTTTTCATGTAGCCGCCCGTAATGCGGGCGTCCCGGCCGAGGTTTTTCAGCATGCTCCGGGCGTCGATACCCCGCTGCAGCAATTGCCTGGCGTAGGGCCGGGTGACCTCCAGAAGGCTGGCGTCACTCCCGAGAATTTTGCCCAGGGCCTCGGTCTGGATGAAGGTCTTGAGGAGCAGCATGAGGTTCCTCGGCAGGTGCACATGGTACTTGAGGACCAGCTGCATGACCTGGTCATAGACATCCCGCACGGAAATGTTCTGCAGGGAACGGCCGTAAAACGCCTCACTCATGTCCTTGAGGTCTATACGGAACGCCGTCAGGTCCATGGTCTCGTCATTGATGAGGCCCGCTTCCTGGAGGGCATCCATGATCATGTCGTAATCGTGCTCGGCATATCCCAGAAAGAGGTTGGCGATCTGCCGCATGGTTTCGTCGTCCAGATAACCGGTGATGCCGAAGTCCACGAGGCTCACGCGTCCATCGTACATGACGATGGTGTTGCCGGGATGGGGGTCTGCGTGGAAGAAACCGAACTGCATGAGCTGGCGTGAAAAAGACCGCAGGCCGATGAGGGCCACATCCCTGGGATCGATGCCATGAGCCTGGATGCGCTCCACATCGTCCATCTTGATTCCGTCGATGTGCTCCATGACAAGAACAGACCTGGTCGTCTGTTCCCAATAGACCTTTGGGATATAAATCTCGTCATCTTCCTTGAAGTTGGAAGCGAACTTTTCGATGCTCCCCGCCTCGATGAGCATGTCCAGCTCCCTGAAGATGATGCGTTCAAATTCTTTCACCAGGTTGACGGCTCCGATGATCCGTCCCACTTCGAAGGCTCGTTCCACCTTTTCGGCAAGATTGTACATGAGGCGGACATCTTCCCGGATTTTCTTCTCGATGCCGGGACGAATGATCTTCACCGCCACCTTTTCTCCCGTAAAGAGCCGGGCCATGTGCACCTGTCCCACGGATGCGGCGGCAATGGAGTCGGGGTCAAAGGACGCGAAGACTGAATCCAGAGGGCGCTTCAATTCCTTTTCGATGACTGCTTTGACATCACCGAAAGGAATGGGCGGGACGCTGTCCTGAAGCTTTTTGAATTCTTCGATGTACTCCGGGGGGAAAAGATCCGCCCGTGTGCTCATGAGCTGGCCCAGTTTGATGAAGCTTGGCCCCAATTCTTCCAGCACCAGCCGAATGCGCCGCGGCGAAGGAAAGCCCGCCTTGAAAAGATGCTCGTCATCCACCTCCTCCCGGGATTTTCCGTCCCTCACGCTGAAGAGACGCTCCCCCACATCTCCGAGACCGTGCTTGAAGAGGACACGGGTGATGGTCCCGAACCTCCGGATTCCTCGCACACTGGACAGTCCCTTGGAAAAATTCATATCCCTGTTCCCTTCCTGCCTGGCTCTGCTCGATGCGTGTTGACCGGCCTCAGCTTTCCCGGATCAGCTGCAGGAGATCTTCGGCCGAGATCTTGCCACTGAGATCGCTGCCGTCGAGGAGGCTGCTGGCCAAATCTCTCTTTTGCTGGTGCAGGTTGACGATCTTTTCTTCAATCGTGCCCTGAGTCACCAGCCGGTAAACCGTCACGGGGTTGACCTGCCCGATGCGGTGGGCACGATCCGAGGCCTGATCCTCCACTGCGGGATTCCACCAGGGGTCCATGTGGATCACATAATCCGCGGCTGTCAGGTTGAGACCCAGTCCACCCGCCTTCAAGCTGATGAGAAAGAGATCCCCGCGGCCGGCTTGAAAAGCGTCTACCTCACTTTTTCGGTCCTTGGGCAGAGTGGAGCCATCGAGATAGCGGTAGTCGATCTGCCGAGCATCGAGGAATTGGCGAATCAGGTTCAAGTGCCCCACGAACTGGCTGAAAACGAGGGCTTTGTGTCCGTTTTCCAGGAGTTCTGAAATGACTTCGCCGAACAGCTGCAGTTTGGAGCTGGGGATTTTACTTTCGGGTATGACCAGCCTCGCATTGCAGCAGGCCTGCCGCAGCTTCATGATTTCAGCGAGAATTTTTAGATGCTTCTGGCCCTGGGGACCCTCGTCTTTTTCCAGTCTCTCCAGGGCCTGCAACCTCAGGGCCTCGTAGAAGGCCATCTCCTTCGGATCCATTTCCACTCTCAGGATGACTTCCGTCCGAGGCGGCAGCTCCTCCAGGACCTGAGACTTGATGCGCCGGAGAATGAAGGGTTGAATCAGCTTCTTCAGACGTTTTCGGGCGTCCTTGTCCTTGTATTTTTCGATGGGAACGGCAAAGCGGGCGTTGAACCGCTGCTGAGAGCCCAGAAGCCCCGGGTTGATGAAGTCGAAGAGCGTGTAGAATTCTCCCAGGTGGTTTTCTATGGGAGTCCCCGTCGTGATGAGCTTGAAGGCTCCCTTGAGTCCCATGGCCGCCTGGGAACGCTTGGTGGCAATATTCTTGATGGCCTGAGCCTCATCCAGAACGACGGTGCACCATTCGATGGAAGAGAGGAGCT
>DAIQOB010000304.1:0-4139 GCA_036788075.1 Syntrophobacteraceae bacterium | reverse complement strand
GCCACACTTCGCAATGATCCAGACTTCAAGCAGTTGCGCACCCGGCCCGAATACAGGAAGCTTCTGGAAAAATACGGGGTTTCTCGACGATGAAAATTCGGTGTAAGGTTCTCAGCTCCCACTCGAAGGTTGCCGATCGCGTATGCCATTTATCAAAAATCTGAAATTGTTCTATAAATTTTTGTGTCTCCTTCTGCCTTTCCTGGGCTTTTCCATCGTTCTCACCAGCTTGACGCTCTCATGGCTGAACTACCATTTTTTCCGCGACAATATTCGCAGGAACTACCAGGAGATCGTTAGAGCCTCGGCCGGTGAAATCCGCCAGTTCATGGTGAGCTCTCTCAAAAACCTGGAGAGTCTTGCGAAGGTGCTCGCCGCCACCAAGGTCGACCTGTGGCAGCAGGACATGGCCCTGGTCGCCTTTCGGCTGGCAAACTCCGAATTCATGGCCCTTTCCCTTGTCACTCCCGAGGGTGCTCTGATCGTGTCCACACGAGTGGCCGGGATTCAGCCCGCTTGGGCTCAGGACGAGACCTTCCGCAAAGCGGCGGCGGGCGAGGTCGCATTTTCCGGCACACTCTTCAGCAAAGAGGGTGTGCCGTATGCGTGGGTCGGAGTTCCCGTCATGCGTCTGGGCAAGGTGAGCGCCGTACTGTGGGGTGAATTGGGCCTGAAGACGGTTTGGAATGTGCTGGACCGAATTCGTGTGGGAGAGACCGGCAGGGTCTACATTGCCAATTTGTCAGGTCGGTTTGTTGTGCATTCGGATATGGAGAGGGTCATCAAGGGCATGGAGATGGAGGATTCCGGCATTGTGAAACGATTGGCCGAATCCCAAAACACTGTGCTCGACTGGGTCGAGAGGGAAGGGGACGGCAAGGCCTACTGCCTGGGCCTGTCCATTCCCGACCTGGGCTGGATTCTCGTCCTGAACCAGGATGATCGTGAGGCCTACACTTTTGTATACCGCAATATGAAATGGACGGCACTCCTGACTCTGCTGCTCTGCCTGGCAGCCGTCCTCATCATATGGCTTCCCGTCAAGCGTTTCCTGGCCCCCATTCAAAACCTGCACCGGCAGGTACAGCGGTTCGGCGCCGGTGAATTGGATGAACGGATCCAGGTGGAATCTCGGGACGAAATCGGCGATTTGAGCGCCGCGTTCAACCGCATGGCGGATTCACTCAGGAATTACATCGAACGTGAAGTCGAGCGGACCAGGGAGGTACTGCATGCCAGGAACCTGGCGACACTCGGTGCCGCAGCCGGCAAAGTCACCCATGAGGTTGGGAACCTCCTGAGCAATATTGCTTTCATTCTCCTCAGTTTGAAGCGCGAGCCCCTCAGCGTGGGAGCTGAAGAGGCAGTCCGTCTTCTGGAAAACGAATCGGACCGGGTGAAAGCCTTTATCCGCAACCTCCTTCAATTTGCGAGAAAACCCGAACTGCGCCTCATGAGACTATCCCTGGACGCCACGCTCCACGACCTGTTGGCCGTATATTCCTCCGAAGCCGAGACGCGAGGAATCCGTATTGAGCTGGACTGGAGCCCGGATCTCCCCCCCGTGGATATGGACGCCCACCTCATCTACCAGGTTGTCAACAACCTGGTGAAGAACAGCCTGGAGGCCATGGGAGGCAAACCTGGAGTCATTCGCCTCGAGGGGAAAATCGAGGCAAAGTGGCTGCAGCTGACAGTGAGGGACACGGGGCCGGGAATAGTCCCAGCCGTTCGTGAACAGATCTTCAACCCGTTTTTTACGACCAAGGGGAAAGACGGAACCGGTCTCGGCCTTTCCATATGCAGGAACATCATGGAGGCGCACCACGGCACACTGGAATGCCTGAGCGAACCCGGCGAGCTCACCGCCTTTATCCTGCGACTCCCCCTGGAACAGGCTGGAGGCTAGTCCAGGTTGGCGAAATTCCAACCGCGAGCCTGGTGCTTGATCCTGGGCGGAAGCTGCCGGAGTCAGGTAAGCAGTCTTTTCACCAGGGGCTCAATCTTCCTTGGCTTCGTACAAACCGTAGGTTTTCATTTTTTCCAGGAGGGTCTTTCGGTTGATGCCCAGCAGGGCGGCGGCCTGCACCTTGTTGCCGTGGCTGCGCTTCAAGGCCAGGCTGATGACGAATCGCTCGGCATCTTTCAGGCTGAGATTCGGGAGTCCGGTCAGTTCTCCGTTACCGGAATGGAAGGGCAGGTGCCTGGACGTGATGAGGTTTTCTCGGCAGGTGATGACGGCACGCTCCATGATGTTCACCAGCTCGCGCACATTGCCCGGCCAATGGTACTCGCGCAGAAGGAGCATGGCCTCGTCGGAAATGCCTTCTATGGGGCGGTGATAGCTCTTCTTGAATTTGGCCAGGTAAAACTCCACCAGGAGGGGAATGTCGTCTTTCCTCTCACGAAGCGGTGGGATCTCGATGGCATACACATTCAGGCGGTACAGGAGGTCCTGCCGGAATTTCCCCGACTCGACGGCCTCCGGCAGGTTGCGGTTCGTTGCGGCCAAAAGGCGGAAATCCGAGCGGAGGGGCACCGATCCTCCCACTCGCATGAAAGTCTTCGTTTCGAGGACCCTCAGGAGCTTGGTCTGGAGCCTGGGTGAGGCTTCACTGATCTCATCCAGGAAAAGGGTGCCCTGATCGGCGATTTCGAAAATTCCCTTTCTTCGGTCGATGGCCCCGGTAAAAGCTCCCCTCTCGTGTCCAAACAATTCGCTTTCAAGGATTCCCTCTGAAAACTCACCGCAGTTGACAGGCAGGAAGGCGCTGCTTCTCCTGTCCCCCGATTCGTGGATGGCTCTCGCCACCACGTCCTTTCCCGTCCCTGTTTCACCGCAGATGAGTACAGTGACGGGAAGATGGGCCACATCATCGATGGACTGCAATATTTTTTTGATGCCTTCGGACTCGCCGATGAATGCCTCCGGCTTTGAGGACTGCAGGGATTTTTCCCTGTGGAGCCTGCCGAGCTCCCGCAGGATCCTCCTCTTGGCCAAGGCCTCCCGGAGTGTGGCCTGGAAAAGCTCCAGTTTATCCACAACAGGCTTTTCAAAATAGTGAAAAGCCCCCTGCTTCACCACCCTGACGGCATCCTCCACGCAGCTGAAGGCCGTGATAAAGATCACCGGAATGTCGGGGTGGAGCTCCTGCACCTCCCTGAAAAACTCCATGCCACTCATTCCGGGCATCTGAACGTCGGACACGATCAGATCTGCGCGCTCGTCATGGAGAAGGTTCAGCGCATCGGCGGCGGAGTTGAGGGGGATGACATCATAATCGCCGCATGCTGTCACGATGGGAGCGAACTGGCGGAGAAATGATTCGTTGTCGTCTACCAAAAGAATCCTGGATTTTGTCACGGCTGAAATCTGACTCCCCAAGGTTACCGGATGAAGCGTTTCGGAATTTAGCACAGTTCCAAACGATGGCCAAGTTCTCTCCTTCACACGCGACCCTCGACAATGCCACTTTTCCTCCCACCGGAATTGGAGCCGTTGCGGCGTTCTGTAGCATCAAGAATGACCAGGCGAGCTCGGTAACTAAAAGAGTACTGCAAATACAATAACTTGTATTGGGATAAAATCGCTGATGTCGTGGCAGATTCCTTGCTCTGAGCCGTCTCCAGGCATCCATAATCATGGCATGCACCTGCCTGCTCATGAGGGCCTGTTCCCTTTACACGCTCTTCCATGCCTGCCCGGGGGGAACGGGTCCCAGAGCCTTCATTGGATCCAAAGCCGTATGGAAATCAGGGGAAATGCGATGATCGTGGATGGGGTATGCGCTGGATGAGTCACGCATGCCCGGTCCTGTGAGAGTGGATGAGACATGGAAAAGACAAGGATATTCTTATGGGACGGCCACCCGGTGGTCCTGCAGGGAATCAGGAATACACTTTCGGAACATGTGGACCGCGAAGTGGTTGGGGAAACGTCCCGGGCTGGGAGTGTACTGAAGCTGATCCATTCCTCCAAGCCGAATATCGTTGTGGCGGATGTTTGCATCCACCATGCGGAAGGAACCGAGATCGTCCGGCAAATGAGAAAACTCCATCCCGGCATCCGAGTCATTGTCTTCAGCGCACACTGGGACCCCGCCTGTGTCATGGACATGATCAATGTACTCCATATTTCA
>DAIQOB010000303.1:0-4171 GCA_036788075.1 Syntrophobacteraceae bacterium | reverse complement strand
ACTCGGCTGCCGACCTGGCTGGAGGTTCCAGGCAACAATGCGCGACAGACATCGAGCTGCTCCGTCTCATGTGCACGGGCAGGGTCGATGTGGCGTTCATACTCCGAGCGTTCTCCAACGGAGCGGACGGAGTGTTCATCGGCGGATGCTGGCCCGGCGAATGCCACTATGTGACCGAGGGAAATTACCTGGCACTGAGCACGGTGCACCTATCCAGAAAATTGCTGAAGCTGGCGGGGATCAGCCCCGAGAGGGTAAGGCTCGAATGGATATCCGCCTCCGAGGGAAGCCGTTTTGCCGAAGTCATGAATGATTTTTCTCTCAAGGTGAGGGAACTCGGCCCCATCGGCAACGGCGTGGGAATGGACGAGGATGGATTGAAGCTCAAGCTCGATGCATTGAATGCCCTGGTCCCCTACATCAAGCTGGTGGAAAGAGAAAGGCTCCGGGTGCCCGTCAAATCCGAGGAAGCTTACACCCAGTTCTTCAACAGTGACGCAGTGGAGAGGCTCTTCAAGGAACTGATAGCCGATAAATTTGAAGTATGCCGAATGATGGCGCTCCTGCGAGAAAAACCCCGGTCAACGGGAGAGCTCTCCCAGATCCTGGGCTTGAGCCCGTCGGACATTTCAAGGCACCTCAATGTATCGGCGAGACAGGGATTGGTCAAATTCGACGCGACGCAAAACCTTATTGCCGCCGCCTAGCGCAACACGCAAAGGCAAACAGGGCAATGCATTCATACCATCAGGATACAGCCATGGACAACGACACCATCGATCAAATCATCGACAAGCATGAGGGCAGAGCCGGTTCACTCATCCACGTGTTGATGGAGATTCAAAGCAAAAATCATTGGATCCCCAGGGAGGCGCTGGCGAAGGTGAGCCAAAAGCTTGGTGTGCCTTTCACACGGGTGATGCAAATCGCCACCTTTTATAAAACCTTCAGTTTGACGCCCCAGGGGCACCATGAAGTTCACGTGTGCACGGGCACTTCCTGCCATATTCGAGGTTCGCAGCGGGTCCTCGACAAAATCCAAAGCCTCCTCGGGATCAGGGCTGGAGAAACGGATTCCAATTCAAAGTTCAGCCTGGCAAAGGGCAACTGCCTTGGCTGCTGTACCCTGGGTCCGGAGATCGTCGTGGACGGCAGGCACTACGCCAGGATGACGCCGGAAAAGGCAGAAGAAGTGTTGAAAAAGTATAATTAAGGGAAAATCATGCCAAGGATAAATTCAGCTGCTGAATTGGAGACGTTCAGGAAAGATATCCTGTCCAGGCGAGATCCCGGGAAGCCTTCCATCGCCATTTGTGCGGGAACGGGCTGCCTCGGCCTCGGCAACGACAAGGTCATCAGCGCCTTTCATGAAGAAATCGAAAAGCGGTCCCTCGAGGCTCAAATCGAGATTCGCGCAACAGGCTGCCATGGATTTTGTGAGAAGGGACCCAATGTCATCCTCTATCCCGAAGAAATCTGCTACTCGCAGGTAACGCCCGAAGATGTCCCGGAGATCGTCTCGGAGACCCTCCTGGGGAAGAAGGTTATCGATCGCCTGATCTACACGGACCCGATGACCGGGGAAAAGGCGGCGCATCAGTCGGAAATACCTTTTTACAGGAACCAGATGCGGAACCTCATCAGCAACAACACCCGGATCGATCCCAGGAGCATCGAGGATTACCTGGCGGGAGGCGGCTACTCCGCCTTGTCCAAAGCCCTCTTTGAAATGGGTCCCAAACAGGTGTTGGAGGAAATCAAGAAGGCCAACCTGCGCGGTCGAGGCGGCGGGGGATTCCCTGCCGGCCTGAAATGGGAAACGGCCCGCAACGCTCCCGGCGAGGAGAAATACGTCATCGTCAATGCTCACGAAGGGGAGCCCGGCGCCTTCATGGACAGGGCGCTCTTTACGGGCAACCCCCATTGCGTGCTGGAGGGGCTGATCATCGGTGCCCACGCCATCGGCTCTCACCAGGGATTCATCTACACGCGCCACGATACCCCCCAATTGAAGGCGAATATCGACACGGCCCTTGCCAAAGCCCGGGAATACGGATTCCTGGGGAAAAATATCCTGGGCTCCGGCTTCGACTTCGATGTGGAGGTGCATTTCGACGTGGGCATCTTCGTCTCGGGGGAATCCAGCGCACTGATGCGATCCATTGAAGGGAAGAACCCGGAGCCAAGGCCCAAGTACATCCGCACGTCCGTCAGTGGAATCTGGGACAAGCCGAGCAACCTGAACAATGTGGAGACCTGGGCGAACGTCCCCCAGATCATTAGCAAGGGCGCTGCATGGTACACCGGCATCGGGACGGAGCGGAGCAAAGGAACGAAGCTGTTGTCCCTGTCTGGGAATATCTGCCATACAGGAGTTGTGGAGGTTCCTTTCGGGACCACCCTGCGGGAGATCGTCTACGACATCGGCGGCGGAATTCCCAATGGAAAGAAGCTGAAAGCGGTTCACTTCGGGGGTCCCATGGGAGGGTCCGTTCCCGAGAGTCTCCTGGATACTCCCCTGGATTTTGACACCATGTCTAAGCTGGGAGCCCCCATCGGTGCCGGCGGCATGCTCGTTCTGGATGAAGACACCAACATGGTGGAGCTGACCCGGTTTTACCTGGACTTCCTGACCAACGAGTCCTGCGGCAAGTGCGTTCCGTGCCGTGAAGGCATCCGCCAGATGCTCAAAATTGTGACGAAAATTTGTGAGGGAAAAGGGAAGGAAGGCGACATCGAGCTCCTGGAAGAAATTGCCGAAGTAGCCGGTGCAGCGTCCTTGTGCTCTCTGGGGAAAACCGCTTCCGACCCCCTCAAAGGCACCTTGCGCTACTTCAGGGAAGAATACGAGGCGAGCATCAAGGGGAAGTAATGCACAGCCAAGACAGAGAAAGCATACAACGATGAGCGAAATCCTTTTGCAGATAGATGGAAAAACGGTGAAGGCAAAGGAGGGGATGACGGTGCTGGATGCTGCTCGAAGCGCCGATATCGCCATTCCAACCCTTTGCCACCACGAGCAGTTGGAGCCTTACGGCGGATGTCGCCTCTGCACGGTGGAAATTGAGACGCGCGGCAGGAAACGACTCGTTGCCGGCTGCCTTTACCCCGTAGAGCCCGATTTAATCGTGAGGACCCGGACGGAGAAGGTCGACTCCATACGCAAGATGATCCTGGAGCTGCTGCTGGCGCACGCACCGGATTCCCCCCAACTCCAGGACCTGGCTCGAGAATACCGTGCAGACAGGGACCGGTTTGAGAAAGAAGCCTCCTTTTGCGTGCTCTGTGGACTCTGCGTAAGATACTGCGCCGAAATCAAAAAGAAGTATGCTGTCGGGTTCATCAACAACGGAGCAAGACGGGAAATCAATTTCATTCCGGAGATCGCCGCCGGCGAGTGTTGGGATTGCAAAGAGTGCTTTCCCCTCTGCCCGACGTCTTATTTGCAGGCCGCCTACCATTTGACCGAAGCGCTGGCGTTTCCCTCGCTCTCTTCCAGATCCGCTTCAAAACGCCTGGTGACGACGACCACTCTCAAGGAGAGTATTTATAAGGAGGGTATTTGATGGCCGTTATATTTTCTGCGCGTGAGGTTGTCGAAGCAGCAGTGGAAAAGGAAAAGAAGCGGAAGGGTTTTTATGCCACGGTCGCCGAGCTGAGCGCCGATCAGGAGATGAAAGACCTTTTTCAGTTCCTGACGGAAGAGGAAGCCCGGCACGTGGCGACTTTCGCCCGGATTCGCGACAGCCTGCCCGAGGGAGGCGATTCCGGCGAGTACAGTGCCGACATGGATGCCTACATGGACTCCGTCATTGACGAACGCCTCTACTCCCGCATCGATTCGAAAGAGTTTGTCCAACAAGCGATTGACACCAGGAACGTCTTCAGCTTAGCCATTGGCTTCGAGAAGGACGCGATCCTGTACTTCAGAGAGTTCATCCCCTATTTGTCAGAATCGGATCGAATGATTGTTCAGGAATTGGTCGACCAGGAAAAAGAGCACATTCGAAGGCTTGCGGAGATGCAGCGGAAGGCGGGCGAGTAGCCGGGGATTCCCCTTCCCGGCGTTTGAATCCCTGTGCCGAGGGAAGGATGAAGGACTCCCGGAGGCTGTCCAAAAATTCCCCCCTTGAGGGGGGCCAGGGGGGTGTCAAGATTTGCCAAACCCCAA
>DAIQOB010000302.1:0-4181 GCA_036788075.1 Syntrophobacteraceae bacterium | reverse complement strand
CGCTACATTCAACCCATGAGCTTCCTTCAGTCCGCACTTTCTGCGGCGTCGATTCTCCCCCCATAGGCCATGTAATAGACGACGGGCACGACGATCAGGGTAAAGAACGTGGAAACCGCAATGCCGAAAATCAAGGCCCAGGCGAGACCCGAAAAAATGGGATCCAGCGTGATGGGCCAGGCGGCGAGCATGGCGGCCAGGGACGTGAGGAGAATGGGACGGGTCCTGAGGGCTCCCGCCTCGATGAGGGAAACGATCAGGGGTTTGCCTTCTGCTTTTTGGGCCTCGACGAACTCGATGAGAAGAATGGAGTTACGCGTGGCGATGCCTGCGAGGGCGATCATACCGATCATGGCCGTCGCTGTGAAATAGACGGGGTTTTCCCAGCCTCCCACCGTGTGTCCCGTCACCAGGTTGAGAATCCAGAAGCCGGGCAGAATGCCGATGACGGAAAGGGGCAATGCAATGAGCTGTATGGCCGGCAGCAGGTAGCTCTGGGTCTGGTACATGAGCAGGATGTAAATCCCCAGCACGGCCACTCCAAAGGCAATCCCCAGGTCCCGAAAGACGCGGAGGGTGATGTCCCATTCCCCTTCTCCCGACCAGACAATACGGAACCCCTCCAGAGCAGGATCGTCACCCACTTTGTCCTCGAGAGCGAGCACGGCCTCGGGAGGTGGCAGGCCGGCCGTTTCGCCAAAAACATAGACAACCGGCGTTAGATTCTTGTGATAGACCGGCTGATCGATGACCGTATCCTGGAAGCTTCCAAGCTCCGAGAGGAATACCCCTTCCCCATTCAGTCCACGCATCATGATCTGCAGGAGATCTTCCTGCCGCGCTCGGTCCACACGCGGCAGTCGGAGCATGATGTGGACCGGATTCACTTCCGTATCCAGCCGCAGGGCGCCGACCCGGGACCCGTCAACCGCTCCCTGCAGCGCCCCGGCAATCTGCAGCTCACTGATCCCATGCAGAGCGGCCTTCTCCCTATCGACACGGAAGACCACTTTACTTTCAGGGGCCACCAGGACGTCGTCCACGTCCACAACTCCCGGCGTCTCTTCCATGAGCCGACGGACTCTTCCCGCCGCCTGGGCCAGTTCCGCGTAGGGTTGCCCGATTCGTCCATAGACTTCCGCCACCAGTGTCGAGATCACGGGGGGCCCGGGAGGGCTTTCCACAATTTTGATATTGGCACCATATCGCTCCGCGATGGCTTTGAGGTCGTTGCGCAGCCGAAGGCCAATGGCATGGCTCTGCTGGGAACGGTATTTCTTTCCGATGAAGTTGAAGCGGATGTCCGCCACATTGGCGCCCTGGCGGAGATAATAGTGGCGCACGAGGCCGTTGAAATCCATAGGACTGCTCGTACCCGTCCAGGTCGTCACATCCGTGACTTCGGGAACGCGCACCAGGTAATTCGCCATGGCGTAGACGGCCGCTTCGGTCTTTTCGAGGGTGGTCCCTTCGGGCATATCGACCACCACCTGGAGCTCATTCTTGTTGTCAAAAGGAAGCATCTTCAGAGGAACACGATGGGAAAGGACCAGCCACACGGCAAAGAGCAGGAGCAGGGTCAAAAAGCCCAGAAGCCCCCACCGCAGAGAGCGGGATTGGATCATGGGGTGCATGATCCTTTCGTAGGTCCTGTAAAGAAAGCTCTCCTCCAGGACTTCAGGCGCCGCATGGGGTTTGTCGTACGCACTCCGCAGCATGTGCAGGGAAAGCCAGGGAGTGATGGTGAAGGCCACCAGGAGGCTCATGAGCATGGCCACGGGAACGTTGAGGGCCATGGGCGCCATGTACGGCCCCATCATGCCGGTGATGAAGAACATGGGGAGGAAGGAAATGATGACCGCCAGAGTGGCGAGTATGATGGGTGGGCGCACTTCGTTCACCGCCTCCACCACGGCTCGGTGCGGCGGTGCTTTGCGCTGAGTGAAATGGCGGTGGATATTTTCCACGTCCACAATGGGATCGTCCACCACCAGGCCCAGCGAAAGGATGAGAGCGAACAGGGTGACCCGGTTGATGGTATAGCCGAGAAAGAGGTTGATGAGGAGCGTGAAGCTGAAGGTCACCGGAACGGCCAGGGCGATGATGATCCCTTCCCTCCACCCCAGGGTGTAGGCCAGGAGCAGCACCACCACCGCGATAGCCACCAGCAGGGCCTCCACCAGCTCGTTCACTTTGTGGTCGGCCGTCTGCCCGTAGTCTCGAGTGACGCGCAGGTGAACGTCAGCAGGCAAAACTTCCCGCGCGAAGCGCTCGGCCTCTTTCCTCACCTCCTCGGAGACCCATACGGCGTTGGTTCCTTTTCGCTTGGCTACCGCCACGGTAACCGCGGGATAATCCCGGTACTGCTCGATGCCGGCGGGCATCGATTCCCCTGCGGCGGCGGGATCCATGCCTGAGTAGGCACGGGCTCCCAGGGCCAGGCGCGTGTAGGTGCGGGCTTCTTCCGGTCCATCCTGGAGGGATGCGATGTCCCTGAGAAAGACGGGGCGGTTTTCCCGCACTCCCACCACCAGGCTTCCCACCTCCTCCACCGAGGTGAGGAACCGGCCGGCATCGAGCCGGACTTCCCGGTCCCCGTTCACCAGCTCCCCGGCGGGAAAGGAGGCATTGGCCGCCCGAAGCACGCGCTCGATCTCCTGGTAGGCTATTCCATGTCCGGCCATGCGCTGGGATGAAAGGTGCACGGTGATTTCCCGTGACCTGCCGCCCACCACATAAGTGCGGCCCGCGTTTTTCACTCCCTGCAGCCGTATTTCCAATTCCTCGGCCATACGGCGGAGGGTATAGTCATCGTACTGATCGCTGTACAGGGTGAGATTCACGATGGGGACATCATCGATCTCGACGGGTTTGACCACCCACCCCGTCACACCGGGAGGCACCTGGTCAATATTGGATTGTATCTTGTTTTGGAGCTTGACCCAGCTCCGTTCCCGGTCCTCCCCCACATAAAACCGCACCGTCACGACGGCCTGCGACGGAAAGCTGGTGGAATAGACGTATTCCACGCCGTCGATCTGGTACAGAAGCTTTTCCAGGCGCGTCGCCACCTGGCGTTCCACTTCGCCGGCAGAAGCCCCGGGCATGCTGATGATCACATCGGCAATGGGGACAACGATCTGAGGGTCCTCCTCCCTCGACGTGATGGCGAGGGACGCCGCCCCTGCGATGAGGCTCACCAGGATCAGGAGAACCGAAAGGTTCCCTCCCAGAAAAGCCTCCACGATGCGGTTCATCCAGTGGTGAGAAGTGGGAGAATGCCCTTCGCTCATGGGAGGATGACCTCCTCGTTCTCCTTCAAGCCCGAAAGCACTTCCACCACACCGTCATGCTCCTTTCCCACTGTCACAAACCGCCGCCGGGGAATGCCGTCCGCGTCCACCACTTCCACCAGGGTGAGCTGCCCCACCTGGCGAAGGGCCTCCGCAGGGACTACCAGGCTCTCATACACTCCCGACGGGACCTGCACCCTTCCAAACAGCCCATTGACGAGCCCCGGATCGTCCGGGAGGCTGACTTTGATGAGGACGGTCCTCGTGGAAGGATCCGACATGGGAACAATTTCGCGGAGCTTCCCCGCAAAAGTCCGGTTCAGAGCATCCACATGCACCTTCATTTCCTGGCCGGGCGTCAAACGAGGCAGAAGCGACTCGGAAAGGCCGGCGTGTAATTCCGGCGCGGAAGCTCCTTGCACAACGAAAAGGAGCTGACCGGGCGACGCCATGTCCCCCACCTCGATGCTTTTCTTGATGACCCTCCCCGTGAAGGGTGCGCGAATGAAGGTGTGCTCCAGCATGGCGCGGGCCTCGGCCGCCGCGGCTTCCGCCTGCTGTTTCTGAGCAAGGGTGCGGTCGATTTCCCCCTGAGCTGCCTGCACCTCCTGCACCCGGGCCTGGACCTGGGATTCCGCCACGTCCTTTTGGGCACGCACCTGCCCCAACTGCTGCCCGGTAGCGGCCTGGTGGCGGTAGAGATCCTCGTAGCGCCTGAAATCCGCCAAAACATTATCCCGGCTGGCCCGCGCCGCATCCACCTGAGCGCGAGCCGCCATGAGACGGGCCTTGCCCACGGACACGGCCTTTTCCAGGGCGGAGATTTGAGCTTCGGCCTGCTGCAACCGCGCCAGGATGTCCCGGTCGTCCAGGCGCGCCAGAAGTGTC
>DAIQOB010000301.1:0-4190 GCA_036788075.1 Syntrophobacteraceae bacterium | reverse complement strand
TAATATTGGGCCACCCACATCTGGTGCTGGCCCACATCCGTCACGACCAGCGCTTCTCCGCGGGTTTGAGCGCAGAGCTGTTCGATGATGAACTGGGGTTTGAGCCTCCCATCCCTGCTGTAGGTGAGGGGAAATTGCCCTTTGAGATCTGCGATGCGTGCGACCCACTCGGAGCGGTCGGTGGGCTCGAGAAGCGGGAGCAGGGCCGCCAGGATGGTTTTCACGTCGCCCACCAGGGGAACGTGAGTGGCCACGATTTTACCGATCTCTGCAGGGTCGATATCGATGTGAATGACGGTGGCGTTGGGGGCGAAAGCGTTGATGTTCATGGTCACGCGGTCGTCGAAGCGCGCCCCGATACCGATGAGAAGATCGCATTCCGTCACGGCAAGGTTGGCGTAGCGCGTGCCGTGGAGCCCCAGCATTCCCAGGAAGAGCGGGTGGTTTCCGGGAAAACTCGCCAGGCCCATGAAGGTGTTCGTCACCGGGGCCGAAATGGTTTCGGCCAGTTGCAGCAGTTCCTGCTCTGCATTGGAACTGAGAATCCCGCCTCCGGCATAAATCAAAGGCCTTTTGCTTTCCTTGATGAGCCGGGCGATTTCCTGGATCTTGTTGGGATGGCCGCGATAGGTCGGCTTGTATCCCCGCAGGTGGACCGCTTTCGGGTATTTGAAGTCGATCTTGGCGTCGGCGATATCCCTGGGGATGTCGATGAGCACCGGTCCAGGGCGGCCCGTGGCGGCGATGTGGAAGGCGTTGCGCACGATCGCGGGGAATTTGTGCGGGTCCTTCACGAGGTAGTTGTGCTTGGTGATGGGCATGGTGATGCCCGTGATGTCGACTTCCTGAAAAGCGTCGGTCCCGATGAGAGCCGTGGCGACCTGCCCCGTGAAAATCACCACTGGAATGGAATCCATGTAAGCGTTGGCGATTCCCGTCACGAGATTCGTGGCTCCCGGACCGGAGGTGGCCATGCAGACGCCGACCCTTTTGGTGACGCGGGCGTACCCGTCGGCGGCGTGGACAGCACCCTGCTCGTGCCGCACGAGGACATGCTTGATTTTGGTAGAGTTGTATAAGGCATCATACACTGGAAGCATCGCTCCGCCGGGGTAGCCGAAGACCACTTCCACCTTTTCGTTTTCGAGACAACGGATCAAAGCTTCCGCAACTGTCATTTCCAAGGCAGGTTCCTCCGCTCAGATGGTGGGGTTCCAGAGGGGGCAAAGTTATTGATTTAACCAGCTTTCGTCATTCCGGCGAAAGCCGGAAACCAGGTAAATAAAGACTTTCTGGACCCGGGTTTTCAACGGGGTGACGTTGATTCAACAACATTGCCAGAGGGGTCAGCCCTCTTTCGAGTCGGCTGTGTGGGCGCCGTTGGTACTGCTGAACTTCGAGCCGCGCAGCATGGCCACCTTGCCCGTACGCACCAGTTCCTTGATGCCGTAGGGGCGCAGGGACTCCTCAAATGCGTTGATTTTTCCTTCGTTGCCGGTGCATTCGAGGGTCATGGTCTTCCGCCCCAGGTCCACCACGCGCGCCCTGAATACTCCGGCCATCTGCATGATCTCCACGCGCTGGCTGGGATCTGCGGTGACTTTGATCATGACGAGGTCCCGATCGACGTATTCATCCTCGCTGATGTCACTGATCTTGATGATATCGATCAGCTTGTGCAACTGTTTGCTCACCTGCTCGATCAGCCGGTCATCTCCTTCTACGACGATGGTCATGCGGGAAACGTCATTGGATTCGGTTCTGCCCACTGTCAGACTCTCAATATTGAAGCCTCGTCGGCTGAAGAGTCCGGCGACACGGGCAAGAACGCCCGGGCTGTTTTCAACCAATACCGCAAGGGTGTGCTTCATCTTTTCACAACCTCCTCAACCGGCGTTTCTGGAAAATGCGATAGAGAGGCTATCGCCCTGAAAAAGGAATCTAGTTTAGCTCATTTAAAGCTAAAATAACAGTATAATTTGTATAAAAAATGAGCAGCTGGAAGCCGTTTGAAAGATTAGGCTATCGGAAACGCTGAAAATGAGATAATGAGAAGCTCGGTTGGGGGCGCTGATTGTTCTGGATGGTTGACAGTTTGAGTTGATTATCTAAAATAAATATTTTATTCAACCATCTAAAGCCAATTCCCGGTTTGAAGCTCCGCGATTTTCTTCACGGGATGATGGAGCGGGACTGCCGGGGACAGGAGCATTATTCATGAAACGCCGACAGGGACAGGGGCCGGCTATTCGAGGGTCGTTATGAAGTTGACAGGAGCACAAATTTTATTTGAAAGCCTCAAGCGGGAGGGCGTCGAAGTGATTTTCGGCTTTCCCGGAGGTTCGGTGCTGGATCTCTACCATGAGATGACCAACCATGACATTCGCCATATATTGGTGCGCCATGAGCAGGGGGCGGCGCACATGGCCGACGGCTATGCCCGTGCCACGGGGCGCGTAGGGGTGTGCCTGGTGACTTCCGGCCCGGGAGCGACCAATACCGTTACCGGTGTGGCCACCGCTTATGCCGATTCCGTCCCCATGGTGATCATCACGGGGCAGGTCCCCACCGCCATGATCGGCGACGACGCTTTCCAGGAAGTGGACATTATCGGCATCACGAGGCCCTGCACCAAGCACAGCTACCTGGTGCGCGATGTCAGCGACCTGGCCCGCGTCATCAAGGAAGCGTTTTACCTGGCTCGCACAGGCCGACCCGGTCCTGTCCTGGTGGACCTGCCCAAAGATGTACAGCAGGCTCAGGCGGACTTTCGCTATCCCAGGCGCATCGACCTGCCCGGATATCATCCCACGGTGGAAGCGCACATGGGACAGATCAAGCGGGCTTACCAGTTCATCAAAAAGGCCAGGCATCCGGTGCTTTACATTGGCGGCGGCGTGGTCCATTCCGGGGCCTATGATGAGCTCGTCCGTTTTGCCGAAATGACCCGGATCCCCGTTACGGGAACCCTCATGGGACTGGGCAGCTTCCCTGCCACCGTTGCAGACGCTGCCGGGCGCAAGGAGGACCACCCCCTGTGGCTGGGAATGCTGGGGATGCATGGTACGTTCCGTGCCAATATGGCTGTTTCCCATTCGGATCTCCTCATCGCCGTAGGGGCGCGCTTCGACGATCGGGTCACGGGGAAAATCAGCGGGTTTGCTCCCAAGGCGAAAATCGTTCATATCGACATCGACCCCACGAGCATCAGCAAGAATGTCGAAGTGGACATTCCCATCGTGGGGGACTGCAAGAATGCCCTTGAAAAATTGATCCAGATGGTGGAAGCGGAGCCCATCGAAGGGCTGGACGAACTGCGTGCACCCTGGGCCGGACAGATTCATGAATGGCGGGAAACCTACCCCCTCGCATACACCCAGGACAGTGACGTCATCAAGCCTCAGTTCGTCGTGGATACCATCTACAGGGTTTCCAACGGGGAGGCCGTCATCACGACGGAAGTCGGGCAAAACCAGATGTGGACCGCGCAGTACTACCTTTTCGATCGTCCCCGCCGGCTCCTCACATCCGGAGGGTTGGGCACCATGGGATATGGGCTTCCTGCAGCCATCGGCGCCCAGGTGGGAATGCCCGACCATCTGGTCATCGACATCGCCGGCGACGGCAGCATCCAGATGAATATTCAAGAGGTCATCACGGCGGTCTGCAACTGCCTGCCGGTGAAAGTGGCTATTTTGAACAATCGGTACCTGGGAATGGTGCGCCAGTGGCAGGAGCTTTTCTATCAAAGGAACTATTGCGGCACCTGTCTGGATGCTTCTCCGGATTTCGTGAAGCTCGCGGAGGCCTACGGGGCTGTGGGGCTCAGAGCCACAAAACCCGAAGAAGTGGAGCCGGTCCTTCGGGAAGCGTTTTCCATCAATAAACCGGTCCTCATGGATTTTGTCGTGTCTCCCGAGGAAGGGGTTTACCCCATGGTCCCCGCCGGAAAGAGCATCTCGGAAATGTTGCTGGTATGAGTTCTGGAGAAGGCATGGAAAACAACAAGCAAAGGTATACGATCGGGATATTGGTGCAAAACCGGCCGGGGGTTCTCGCCCGGGTGGTGGGGCTGCTGAGCGGCAGAGGCTTCAATATAGAAAACATCACTGCGGCGGAAACGAACGAACCGGGCATCACCCGCATCACGCTGGTGACGAGTGGAGACCGTCGCGTTCTCTCTCAAATCG
>DAIQOB010000300.1:0-4194 GCA_036788075.1 Syntrophobacteraceae bacterium | reverse complement strand
AAAGATTTTCCCAAGGAGGATCGGCCTCCCGTCACCCTTTCCTTTCTATCTTTCCGGGTAATGGTCGCACTCGGTTTCCTCTTCCTCCTCCTCACCGTCGTGGGCTGGTTCAAGCGGAATAAGCTCCTGGAGAGCCCCGGTTATCTCAAGATCATGCTGTACGCCGTCCCGCTGCCCTACCTGGCCGCCGAGGCAGGTTGGATGCTGGCTGAAGTCGGGAGGCAGCCCTGGGTGGTCTACGGCATCATGAAGACTTCGGACGCGGTCTCCCCCATCGCTTCTTCTCAGGTGCTTGTTTCCCTCATCGCATTCATTGGAATCTATTCCCTGCTGGGAGCGGCGGCTTTCTACCTCATCATCAGCCACGCGCGCAAGGGACCCCAAGTCGAAGCCATCGCCGCAAACTAAAGGAGGCTCAAGAAATGCTCGAATCCATCTGGTTTGTACTCTGGGGTGTTCTCTGGGCCGTCTACTTCATGCTGGACGGCTTCGATCTGGGCATTGGAACCCTCATGCCCTTTCTCTCCAAAAACGAGACAGACAAGCGGCTCATGTACCATTCTATGGGACCCTACTGGAACGGCAACGAAGTCTGGCTCATCACGGCGGGCGGCGTAACCTTCGCAGCCTTCCCGGCCACTTACGCCGTCATGTTCAGCGGACTCTATTCGGCCCTCATGCTGATACTCTTCGCTCTCATCCTGAGAGGGGTCGCCAACGAATTCAGGGACAAAGTGGACAGCCCCCGCTGGAGGGGAATCTGGGATGCGTGCCTTTTCATCGGAAGCTTTGCCCCGGCCCTGCTCCTGGGAGTAGCTTTTGCCAACATCTTCCAGGGCATCCCCATCGATCAGGATGGAGTCTTCCAGGGCAACCTGTTCTCCCTCCTGAACCCCTACGGCCTCATGGGCGGGGTCTTTTTCCTGCTTCTCTTTACCGTGCACGGAGCGGTATGGCTGGCATTGAAGACGGAGGGGGACCTTCACGACCGGGCGGCTGCCCTCGCGGCAAAGTTGTGGATGGCCCTTGCGGTGGTGGCCGTTGCCTTTCTCGTATGCACCTGGTTCTATACGCGTCTTTATGACAACTATCTAAAGAACCCCTTTCTTTTTATGGTGCCCATTGTCATCCTCCCATTCCTCGTTGTGGGCGCGTTGTTCATGCTGCGCGTCTATATGGCCAGGGGGCATTGGTGGAAAACCTGGTTCGCTTCCAGTACGCTCATCGTGGGGGTTACACTTTTCGGAGTGGCCGGACTCTACCCCAACCTGCTCCCTTCGAGCTTGAACCCGGCGTACAGTATGACGATTTTCAATTCCGCCTCCAGTCCCCTGACGCTGAAAATCATGCTGGGGGTGGCTTTGACTCTTGTCCCCATCATCATCGTGTACCAATCCTGGGTTTATCACTTCTTTAAAGACAAGGTGCGGGCGGCGGATCTCGCTCATGAGGAAGGCTATTAGCAGTGCCATGAAGCTTCTCACCGGGGTGGAGGGCGAACGCCGCCCTCACCCCGGGAAGCTTTCCTTTCCCGGCAGTCTCACGCTTCGTTCTTCTTGTTCATTCCAACGATCCGCTCAAGTACATCCTTGTCCACCGAGCGCAGATTTAAATCGTGCTGCGGGAAGGGGATTTCGATACCCGCTTCCCGGCAGCGCCGGTCAATTTCCTGGCAAAGGTGGCTCGTTACCAGGAGTGTGTCCTTGACATCGGAAAGCCAGCAGTGCAGCTCAAATTCCAGCGCACTATTTCCAAAGCGAAGGAAAAACGCATTGGGTGCAGGGATTTTCAAGATGCGGGAGTCGCTCCCCGCCGCCTCTTTGAGCAGCCGCAAAACCTGTTCGACGTCACTTCCATAGGCAACCCCGAGGGGAACCCGTACCCGGGCGACGTGACTGGAGCGCGTCCAGTTGGTCACTTTCCCTGAGATGAACTGAGAATTGGGAATGATCAATTCAGAACGATCCGGGGTTTCTATGATGGTCGATCGCAGCCCGATTTTTATCACCGACCCCGTTTCGTTGTCCACGACCACTACATCACCGACTTTGAATGGTCGTTCAAAGAGCAGCATCAGTCCGCTGACGAAGTTGTTGACGATGTTCTGCAGCCCAAACCCCACTCCAATCCCCAAAGCGCCCGTCAGAAAGGCGAAGCTTGTCAGATTGAGGCCCATAACGCTGACAGCGACGACGATGCCAAGAAATAGAAGGGTATAATGAATCAGCTTCTTGATGGCATCCCGTGCACCCAGATCGATCTGCTGACGCGGAAACACTTCCCCATCCAGAAAGGCACGGACAAACCAGGATGCGGAAACCAACACATAGAAGAACAGCACGGATAGAAGGATGCGGCCGAGGCTGACGGTGAGGTCCCCAACGGCGAATCTGAACTGGAAAATCTTTTCCCAGGCCTGCGCCAGCGAGGAATGAATGCCCCACACTTGAAAGAGTGCCAGGCAAATGCCGAACCAGAGGGCGGCCTTGAGGAGGTTTTTCAGGCGGGATTCCAGGGCGGGCCCAAAACGGCTGAAAAACCCGATGCGGCTCACCGAGGGGTGATTCAAGAGGACCTCGAGGCACCCGTTCCCCAGGTGAAAGAGCAGCAGCCCGACAACCACGAGAAAAACCGTCGCAACGGAGGAGCGGATCAAATAGTCTGAAAAGTTGCTGTATCCCGCAGCCAACGCCAGCAAAGCGCCGGCAGCGATCAGCGCTGCCCCCCTCAACCCTGCAGAGAAGAGATCCAGCCTGCCTTCATGCTCGTCCATGTGACGCCGGGACTGGCCGAGGAAAAAGATGATTCCGCCGATGCAGATCAAGACCAGATAGACGCTGAAAAGAGGCGCAGGAAGGGAGATCAGCTTCAGGAGAGCGGAGACGATTTGAACGCCTGCCAATACGAACAGCACCCTCCGCAACCTGGGTAGGGGAAGCATGTCCGAAACCAGAAAAGAGGCTGAGAAACTCACCACACCGAAGGTCAGCAGCAGCCAGGAGGGTGCGGGCCTGTGATAGAAGAATACCGTCAAAGCCTGTGTGACAAAGACCGAGAAGGCCCAGGCATGCTCTTTGACAAAGCGCCACTCGCTGGTCCTCTCCGTCAGCCACGACCGATGCTTGATGAGGTGGGTCAATGTCATGATGGCGACGAGGTGCACCACGATCAGCCCTGCGTAAGGGTAGAGATCCTCTTTTTCCATTTTCCAGCCGGCCATGAGGCCTTCTTTGAGTGCCCCCCAAAGCCTGGAATCGAACTGGGCGAAGAACTCCTCACTGAAAAACGACGGTGCATTCTTCTGGAAAATCTCGCCGCGTACCCTCTGCAGGGCGGCATCGACCGGCACAGCCAACTTCCGCAGTTCATCCAGCTGCCCGGTAAGCTTTTGCTGCAGACCCAGGAGCTGGGTCGAGGTGTTGGAGGCGGACTGCAGGATGGCCGCAATGGCTTCTCGCACCTTCTTGAAGGATTCCTCCGGAATTTCCGTTTGCCCTTCCTTGAGAGACTCCTCCCATTTCTTCCAAAAGGTCTGTTCATTCTCCCAATTCCTCCGCAGGCCTTCCAGCTCGGCAAGTCGCGTGGAGACGGAATCGAGCAGGACCGTCAGTGCCTGTTTCTCACCTTGAATGAGGTGCTGTGCATCCAGCAGCCGATAGATGCTCCAATTGGCTGGATCACCCATTCCATCGATTTTCTTTACAATTTGAGTGACCTGATGCTCCAGGTCCGCCAGGCGCTTGTCGAAAACTGAAAGCTCCCGGATCGCAGCAAGGGCTTCCTGAGCTTTGAGTGCGTTCTGCTCCAGCCCTGTGGCTCGGGGGAGGACTTCAGCCAGTCCCGGAACGGAAGGAATGTCGGCCTTGCCCTCTTTGTTTTGAACGCCCCCATCCTCCCTGGTAAACACTTTGGGGATTAGCTGGGGAACTGACGTTTGAATGTCAGCATTCTCCTGGGCAGAACATGGAAAAGATATCAGCCAGAACAAAAGGAGCAGACCCAACAGGCGAGGACTCTTCATGATGGTCTTCTCTATGCCTCCATGGTGAATCGATGTGCCGGGCATCCCGACGCAGGTGTTTGAGATACCCATACTTGAGTACCTGAGCATATATTTTTTAAAATTTTGTCTTGGTGTCGAAGGTGATATCTCCAAACCCCAGGGTGCTCATGACGGTCAGCGTCCAATAGACC
>DAIQOB010000299.1:0-4199 GCA_036788075.1 Syntrophobacteraceae bacterium | reverse complement strand
CAGCCTGGATGTCCTGGCTCCCCATGAGTACTCCTGCATAAACCAGTGTGGCCCCCAAAAAGAGCAGAATAAAATCGAGCATTCCCTTCCCCGCACGATGAGAACCGTCCGTCTCTCTTCTCCACCTGACCGGACCAACCATAGAGGTTCATCGGCCGCTTCGTTTCCCCGGTTCCGGATGCGCCCACGCAACCGGCAAAGAACCTTTTTGATAGATACCTTCGACTGGCTGAAAATTCAACCACATAAAAACCCTTTTCATCCTGCATCCGGTCCGCTGGAGGCGGTGTTCAGACGGTGAAGATGGAAAGTCTCTTCATCGAGGGCCCTGCGGCAGAGCTCGACAAGGTGGTCATGGTGAGTAAAAAGGAAGACCTGAGTCCGCCGGGCCAGCCCGGCCAGTTCCGGCAGGATGGCCGTGGCCCGGTCGTCGTCGAAGGTGATGAGCAGGTCATCGAGGATGAGAGGCATGGGCTCGTGCCGGTCGAGATAGCGATCGAGGGCGGCCAGGCGCAGGGCGAGGTAGAGCTGGTCCCTGGAGCCGTCACTCATGCCCCCAATGGGTACTGAAGACTGATCCGGGCGCAGTCCCACAAGGATGGGGACATCGTCGGCGTTGAAATCCGCTCTCAGCCCGCTGAACGCTCCCCGGGTAATGTTTTGGAAGATCTGCCCCGATTTTTCCAGCAGGGGTCCCTGGTTTTCCTTTCGAAACCGTTCGATCTGTGTCTGCAGGAAATGAGCGGCCAGGCGGAGGCGAATGAAGTGTGAGGCATCCTGCTTCAATCGCGCGGCACAGGATTCGGCCTGTTGGCGGTAGTCGGCGGCCGCATCCCCGGCAGATTCAAGGGCCTGCTTGTGGGCTTTGAGCCCATAAACGGCATCGAGCACTGACCGGAGCGCGTTCTCCTTTTCTGCTTTCCGGGCTTTGAGGGACTCTATCCGCCGGGAAAGACCATCCACATCTTCCGACAGGACCCGGGCGAGAAAATCGTCCACCGCCTCACCCCGAGCGAGGCCGCTCAGGGTGCTGCGGAACGTGGCAATCTGATTCTGGGCGCTGTCCCGCAATTCCAGATGGGCGAGGAGCGGCTCCAACGCTTCCATCGTGTCGAGCTTCACCAGGCGCAGCATCTCCTGCAACGCTGCGACGGCGAGGCCGTAGGATGTCCGACTCTCTTCCAGGGCCGCCCCCGCTTCCCCAATCTGGGCGGCAAGCTGCTCATGGCGTGTCTGGGCTTCACGGGCTTCAGCCAGCATCTTCCACAGCTGAGATTCCTGAACCGTCGCCGTCTCTCCTCCCGCGCCAAGGGCGGTGGCCTTTTCCCGCACGGCCTCTTCGTATTGCGCCACCGCAACCCGGGTATTCCGTGCTTTCCCTGAGATGTGGATCCATCGATCGAATTTCGCCAGGAGCTCTTTTCGCTCCTGCAGGAGCGCCAGCCCTGCTCCGGGGGAAATGCCCTCCGGCAGACCGACGGTTCGGCACTGGGATTCCCACTTTTCCAACGCCGTATCGACGGCGGCAGAGAGGCGTGCAGTGCCCTGTTCCATCAGCTCCTCTTGATTCTTCAGCTTACGGAGCTGACGGATGACCTCCTTTCTTTGACCTGCGGCTTGTTCTCCTTCCTGGACTCGCTGCCGGACCTTTTCAAGAAGCAGAGCGAACTCCTTTTCCGCGGATTCCGAGAGAGCCGCCGCAAGCTGTTTTCCGGCTTCCTGAACCTGCCCGCTTTTTTGCCGCAAGGCATCTTCGGCGACTCTCAACTGGCGCAGGAGCTCTTTGAATTCACTCCAGGCTTCACGCCATTCCTCCATTTCGGCCGGTGTTCTCGGTGTCAATCCGCAAGACTGCCACGCCTCCTCCCATGCGGTTTGGCATTCCTTCAGCCGCATTTGAAGGGCTGCAATCCTTTGTTCCGCCTCCCCGGTCTGCTTTTCAGACTGAGCCATTTGAAAGCGCTTCTCTTCCGCCTGAGCCACCGCCTCGGCCTGCCGGCGCAGCTGATCCGCAAGGTTGTCCGCCCGTGCCACCGCCTGGGGAAAGGCTTCTTCCAGGGGAACGCCGGGAACGAACACTTCCGGGCTCCCACCTCCTTTCCAGTCGGCCAGGACAAGGCTCCAACCGTGATCACGATGCCCCCGCGCTTTACGGAGCGCCTCATCAGAGGGCAATTCCCCGAGCCGTTCCAACCGGTTCAGTTCGGCTTGAAAGGCTTCGATCCGCCTTTTCCCCTCCAGGATTTTGAGCTCTTCGCCCTGGATTTCCCGAGCGATCCCGTCCATGGCGTCACGGAAGTGTCGAATGGTCGCCCTGGAGGGAACCGGGAGGCTGCCGGTGGCATCCAAATCGTTGGGTGCACCGAGCAGCTCGCAATGACGATCCTTTACGGCACGGGCGAGGCGTTGGATCTCGGATGCGCCGGCGGCCAGGGTTCGGTCTGCTTCGGCAGCCCTGTCCGCTACGGCCAGCACCTCCCGAAGAGGAGTCAGGTCCGTTTCCGGTAAGGTCTGCAGCTGCTTTTCCAGCGCCTGGATTTGAGCTTTGAGGTCTTCGGCCTTTTCGGCATTTTTTTCTCGGGCGTCCCGGTTTTTTTGAAGTTGATCGGCCGCCTCCTCGCAGGCCAGGCGAAGGGCGCTGTTCAGCCGCAAGGGTTCAAGGACGTCGAAGGGACCGGCCAGTCCCAGATTCTCCATCCCCGCCCGCAAGGCTCCTGCGAGCCCGGCCAGTTCGGTTTCCAGGTCGGTCAGGGTGTTCCTGCGCTCCTGATAAGCACCCAGGTCCCGGTGCAAACGATCGAGGCTGTCCGCCTCAGCCAGCACGGCAGGAGAAGTCCGGCAAGCAGCCAACTGCTCCTGCAGCCTGGCGATCTGGGACTGCAGGCGGTTGACCTCCGCATGCCCCTCGCCGGCTGCTTTCCGGGCGGCACGGGCCCGCTCGACAAAATCGCTGGAGACGTCGGGCAGGAAAGGCAGCTTTTCCAGCTTTTGCGTCTCCTCATTCAAACGTCCGACGGTGGGAAGGGCATCCTCGCACCGATGCAGCCACTCCAGTTCCCGTACGATGGCGGAGATCCCGCACTCCAGCCGGGAACGATCTTCCTCGGCCGCCGCCAGGTCCCTTTCGACCTTCTCCCACGTTTCGGCATTCACGACGGCTTCACGGCTTTTGCGCAGCAGCTCCTTGTGGGCACTCACGGCCGGTCGTATGGACACATTGGCTGTCGCACGGCCTTTGAAGAGGCGTTCCGATTCCGCATTCAGGGCCGCCAGGACCAGCTGAACAGGGGTCCCGCCCATGCTGGCGGAAAAGAGCGCATGGCCCATATCCCCTTCGCCACGCAGGAGCTGCTCGGCTCCCTCGTGGAGCTCCCGGGCTCCCAAGCCAAACATGGTGGAAAAGTAGGCCTTGTCCACACTGCCCAGAAAGGGCATCAGGGCATCGTCGGGCAATGAGTTGCCGTCGGCGTCCAGCAGAGTATTCTTGTTTCCTTTGCGCCGCTGAAAGATGAGGCGTTCACCCGACCGGCTGACGACCTCCCCCGCAATGCGCATCTTCTTGTAATCGTGCATAAAATTGTCTGGAGACTGGCCATGCATGCCGAAGAGCAGATCACGGAAGGCACGCAGCAGGGAGCTTTTCCCCGCTTCGTTGGGTCCGTAGATGACGTGGAGATCGCTGCTCCGAGCAGCAAAGACGAGCTCCAGGTTGGTGAAAGGTCCAAAGGCCGGGATATGTATGCGATGGAATCTCATGATGCCTGGCCTCCTTTGGTTCCCAGGGCATCCAGAATGATGGCTCTCACCTCTTCCAGGGCTGCCGGCCTGCGTGTTTCATCCCACTCGGATTCCACTTCGCTGCGGACCTCATGGGGCAGAACCTCGATCATTTCCTTCACTTCTCCAGGGAAATTTAAAGGATCGATCCTGGCCTCTTCCAGGGTTTCCAGAACGATTTTCGTGAGTGCATCCCGCTCGGCCAAATCTGCCAGATCATACACGGGAGAGGTCGAGATTTTGATCTGTTCGATCCAAAGGGCCTCCTCGCCCTGCTCCTGGGCGCGGCCCAGCAACTCGGCACGCCATCGCTGTGCTTCACGATGCAGCGAGCCGTGCAGGGGTGTGGCTCCCTTCAGGACAATCCGCGCAGCCACCAACCGCCCTTCCGCCCCGCGAACGGCCTCGGCCATGGACTGAGC
>DAIQOB010000298.1:0-4213 GCA_036788075.1 Syntrophobacteraceae bacterium | reverse complement strand
TATTCCCTTTTGTATTCCCTTTTGTATTCCCTTTTGTATTCCCTTTTGTATTCCCTTTTGTATTCCCCTGCGTTCGACACTGGTGACATAAGGCATCTTCATGTCCTCCTCATATTGTTTGAGGGCTTCCGTGAAACTGGATTCAATATCCTCCGGAAGTACCATGAGCCAGTCGATGAAACGGAAAAGCTCCAAAACATCTTCCCTGGTGTAACCCCGATGATAGAGCATTTTAACCAGGGTGAGCTTCCAGTGCAAACGGTCTTCGGTGCTGTGGGTGGCGGCAAGTCGAGACGTTGATGACGTTGAGGGGTGCTGAAGAACGCTGATGTCTGGAAAATGACGGTGTGAGGTTTTTCCCTTTACTTACAGCTCCGCCAACTCGGTTACATGCCCGACCGTTGGTGTTTCGGCTCCAGTAGAAGAGCAAGGGATGTGCCAGTTTTGGGGCAGCTGTGCCCGGCGGAACCGGGTCCGGCCTGGAATGGCGGCCGCTGCAAGGGTTGTTTTTCATGACTGGGGCAGGAGGGTTGGGATGTTGAGGGGGGATGGTTGGGGCTGTGGACTGGACTGACGGCAAGGTGGGGAGGATATTGCGTCAAGCTGCTGACGTTTTGTGGGATTGGAGAGGGGGAATTAGCGGGTTGTGGCGTGAGTGCGTTGGATAATTGACGGGGAAGGTGGGAACGCTGAAGACGCTGACGGGGCGCTGAAGACGCTGATAAAAGCTCTATAGACAAAAAGTCAGCGTTTTTCAGCGCCCCGTCAGCGTCTTCAGCGTTCTGTGCTCGACTGACAGACTAATTCTACTGCCGGTGCCGCACATCGTCCTTGATGCGCTTGATGTGCCCGCGTCCGAGGCCCTTCACTTCGCAGCCCAGCTCGAAGAATTCCCTGATTTTCTCATCGTCCAGGATGCCGAAGCAGTCCACGACGGCCACGGGGCGCGCCGTCATTTCCACGACGGCCCGGGGAGACAGGGTACGGTAGGGCTCGTGACGAACGGCCAGGACCACGGCGTCCGCTCCCTTCAGCGTGGTCGCCATGTCCTGGGAAATACGCAGGTCGGCGAGTTTTTCCTGGTTGCGGAAGAAACGTGCCCAGGAATGGCCGGGGGCCGGGTAGCTGTCCTGCTTTTCGAATTCCCACCAGTGCTGGACGTAGGGGTCGTGAACCGCCACGTCTCCCCCCATTTCCGCCAGCTTGCGCACGATGAGCTCCGAACCGCTGTAGCGTGTGTCGCCCACGTCTTCCCGGTAGGAAGCGCCAAGGAGGGCGATCTTGCTTGCAGCGACGATCTTTCCCATGTTGCGCAGGGCGTCCCGGACGAGCTGAGCGACGTGAAGGGCGCGCGTGTCGTTGATGTCGATGGCCTGAGGAGTGATCTTGAAAATGTCGTCCTCAAAGCCCATGAGGGTTTGGTAGGCCCAGACCCCCAGGCCGCCGTCCTTCGGCAGGCAGTAGCCGCCGATCCCGGGGCCCGGAAAGATCATGTTGGAATGGGTGGGACGCACCTTGATGGCTTCGATGACCTTGATGAGGTCTACGCCGTTGCGCTCGGCGAACAGGCTCCATTCATGCAGGAAAGCGAGAATGGTGGCCCGGTAGGAGTTCTCGACAATTTTGCAGGTTTCGCTCTCGATGGGGCGGTCCAGCACCGTCAGGGGGTACTTTTCCACATTGAGCACGTCCGAGAGGAATTCCCGAACCCGTCGGCGAGAGGTTTCGTTGATGCCGCTGCAGACCCTCCAGAAGTCCCGGATGGAGGCCACGTAGTTGCGGCCGGGCATGACCCGTTCGTAGGAGTGAGCCAGAACGGGCTCCACCTCGGGCAGTCCGCGCGCTTCGAAGGCCTTCTTGAGGATGGGGTAGGCGATGTATTCCGTCGTGCCGGGGGGGACGGTGGTTTCGATGAGCACGAGGCATTCGGGCCGAATGCATTCCCCCAGGGTGTGGAGGCTGTCTTCCAGGGCGGCGATTTCGGCCCTTCCCTGGCGGACGTTCCCGAGAGTCTCCTTGAAGTAGTCGCACTGTACGTCCACGACGACGACATCGGCCAGGGAAAGGGCATCGTGGGTGAAAGTCGCCGTCAAGGTCTTCTTTTCCAGCACGCAGCGCCGGATGAGGGGCTCCACCTCGGGGTCTTCCGCCTAGACGGGGGCGATCCCGCGGTTGAGGTAGGGTATTTTCCAGTAGGAGCGCGGAGACGGGCGCTGCATGCCGATGACGAACTTGCTGGGTTCACCGGTTTGGCGGTCTACGGAGTCGGCCACGACTCCGGCCATGACGGCGCCCACAAAGCCCACCCCCATGACGACGACGATTTCGCGCCCCTTCAGGCGCTGTTCCTGCACCAGTTTTTGAAGGCGTTTGAATTCCCGGTCGTAGTCTTCCTGCTGGGGAAGGGGAAATGCCTCGCCGGCGGGGCAGGTGGAAATTTGAACCTCAATGTTGGGGCCGCTGTTGGTGGTGGTGCTGAGAGCCGATTTTGACATAGGTTCTTTCCTTTGGACGCTGAGGACGCTGACAGGGCGCTGATGAACGCTGATAAAAACTGTTAGAATTTTTTTCTGGTGTTGTCGTAAGCTTTGCGTACGACTTGTGGTTTAGGGCCGAAGTTCAGTAAAAGGCCCACTTCGAGGGACGTGGCCTTGAGGTAGTTTATCAACTGCGCGTGGTGCTCTTCGAGAAGTTCTTTCACGGCTTTGAGCTCCAAGATGACGGTTCTGTTCACCAGGATGTCGGCGAAGTACTCTCCCACGACTTCACCGTCGAAATGGACTTCGATGGGCTGGTGTTGAACGATGTCGAAGCCCCCTTTGCGGAGGCGGATCGCCATGGCGTTTTGGTAGACTTTTTCCAGGAAGCCGTAGCCGAGCGTCCGGTACACATCGTAGAAGATGCCGATAATCCTCTGCGTTAGCTCGCTGTGCTTGTGGGTTTCCGTGGCGTAGGGCGGCGACGGTTCCCATAAGTCTTCCATGTGCTGAGGTATCCTGCTGTTGTGAGAGGTAAGATGGAACGCTGAGGACGCTGACGGAGCGCTGAAAAACGCTGATTTTTTTATTTAAAAGTTTTTGATCAGCGTTTTTCAGCGCTCCGTCAGCGTCCTCAGCGTTCCTATGTCCCTTGTCCCTGTCTTTATCTCTATCTTCCGTAGACATCTTCCAGGCGGACGATGTCGTCTTCTCCCAAATAGCTTCCCGTCTGCACCTCGATGAGCTCCAGAGGGATTTTCCCCGGATTTTCCAGGCGGTGCTTCGTGCCGAGAGGAATATAGGTGCTCTGGTCTTCACTCAGGAGGATGACATCGTCGCCGCGCGTGATGCGGGCCGTTCCCTTCACCACCACCCAGTGTTCCGCCCGGTGATGATGGAGCTGCAGGGAAAGGGTCGCCCCCGGATTCACCGTGATCCGTTTCACCTGAAACCTGGCGCTGCAGTCGATGCATTCATAGGATCCCCAGGGGCGGTAGACGCGGGGATGCACGACCGTTTCCTCCCGTTTGGCGGAATTGAGCCGCTGCACGATGGCTTTGACATCCTGCCCCCTCTCGAGGGAAGCCACCAGGATGGCGTCCTTCGTCTCCACCACCACGTGATTTTCCATCCCCACGGCGGCGATGAGCCTGCTGCTGGAATGGAGGTAGCAGTTGTGGACATCTTCCACCATGACATCGCCGATGAGCACGTTGCCCTGGTCGTCCTTGTTGAGCACTTCATGGAGGGAGGGCCAGGATCCCACATCGCTCCACCCGATATCCTGGAGGGGGATCACCACGGCTCTGGAAGTTTTCTCCATGACGGCGTAGTCGATGGAATCGCCGGGGCAGGCTTGAAAAGACGGCGGATCCAGGCGGAGAAAGTCCAGGTCCCGTTTGGCCAGGCTGACGGCATCCCTGCAGGCCTCCAGCATTGCCGGAGCGAACTGCTCCACCTCGTCCAGGTAAGTGGAGGCCTGGAACATGAACATGCCGCTGTTCCAGAAGTAGTCCCCCGAATCCATGTAGGAACGGGCCGTCTCCAGGTCGGGCTTTTCGACGAAGCTGCTGACGGAATAGGCGTCAGGGCCTCCATTCCGGGGAGTGCTGGGCGCGTCGGGTTTTTGACCTCTCTGGATATAGCCGTAGCCCGTCTCGGGACGCTCCGGCGTGATGCCGAACGTGATCAGGAAGCCGGCTTCTGCCAGCATGCTCCCTGCCTCGACCGCCGTT